>CAMDJU010000001.1 GCA_945900695.1 Bordetella parapertussis
CGCGGCAAGCGCAGCGGCAAAGGGCTGGGCAAGGCCAGTGCGCCGCAACGTGCGGCAAAATCGCCCATCCAAGCGCTCAAAGCCGCGGTGAAAAAAGCCGTGGCCAAGGGCAAGGGGCGCAAAAAACGCTGACCCCCGTACAACCGCATTGAAGAGGACAACCCCATGAGCAGCCCCAAAATCGCAATCATCACTGGTGCCGGTACGGGCATCGGCAAAGCCACCGCACAGGCTTTGTTGGGCGCGGGTTACCGCGTCACATTGGCCGGACGCCGCTCAGAGCCCCTGCACGCGGTGGTCGCCGAATTGGCGGCAAAGCCCGATGAAGCCTTGGTTGTGCCCACGGATGTCGCCGATCCCGCTTCGGTCAAGGCGATGTTTGCTGCCACTGTACAAAAGTGGGGCCGGGTGGACGTGTTGTTCAACAACGCCGGTGTGGGTGCCCCTGGCGTGCCCTTGGAGGAGTTGACCATCGAGCAATGGAAGCAGGTGGTGGACATCAACCTCAACGGCATGTTTTATTGCACTCAACAAGCCTTCATGGTCATGAAATCCCAGTCCCCCCAGGGTGGGCGCATCATCAACAATGGATCGATTTCTGCCACCACGCCGCGTCCCAACTCCATCGCCTATACCGCGACCAAGCATGCGGTCAAAGGCTTGACCAAAACCGCTTCCCTTGATGGGCGCAAGTACAACATTGCTGTGGGGCAAATTGATGTGGGCAATGCCGGCACCGACATGGCCATGCGCATGGCCACCGGTATTTTGCAAGCCAACGGTCAAATTGCCGTGGAGCCTTTGATGGATGTGAACTTGGTGGGTCAGGCGGTGTTGCACATGGCCAATCTGCCCTTGGAGGCCAATGTGATGTTTCAAACCATCATGGCCACCAAAATGCCATTTGCAGGTCGGGGTTGATCATTCGACCGGTTTCTGCCGCTGGCCGCATCACAAACGAACAGCTTTGGCCAGCGCCTCTGCGGTGAGTGTTTCGGCCTCGGGCCAGCGGTCGGCCGCCCATCCATGCTGAAACACCGCCAATTGCGCAGCTGGCCAAGCATCTAGGCCGCGGGCCAATGCGGCGCCCACCATTCCAGCGAGCACATCGCCTGTGCCAGCGCATGCCAATCGTGCGTTCCCAGTGGGGTTGATCGCAGGCGTTTCGTTGGGGGCAGCCATGACGGTGCCCGCCCCTTTGAGAACCACCACACAAGACCAGCGTTGGGCCAGACTCTGGGCCGCAGCGCACCGATCTGATTGCACCTGCGCCAACGTGCAACCCAGCAGCCGCGCGGCTTCCAGCGGGTGTGGCGTGAGCACTGTGGGCAAGCCGGTCGACGCCCTGCGAACCAGCAAAGTTTGCAAGCTGCTGTCTTGCGCGATGGCGTTGAGTGCATCGGCATCGAGCACCAATTTCGCTGACCGCGACAAGACGGCGGGCAAGTGTGGGCGAATGGCTTGCCCGCCGCCGCATCCACACACCACCGTGCCTTCAAAGCCAAAGCTTGAATCTGGCGCCATGGCCATGAGGCTGGGGAATTGGGTTTGCACACTGGGCAGGGCGTTGGGGTTGAGCAAGCTCAAGACCACCTTGCCCACGCCGGCATGCAAAGCGGCCAATCCGGCCAAGATGGCCGCCCCGGTCATGCCCGGCGCACCACCCAGCACCAGCACGTGGCCATGGCTGCCTTTGTGGCTTTGTTGGGCTTTGGGGCTGAGGGGGTGGGGCGATATCAAGCAAGCGTCTGGCCTTTGTGACAGGCCAGCCGAGTGACCCAGGTCATCGAACCAAACTTCGCCGCACGCGTCTTTGCCTTGGTGGGTGAACAAACCCGGCTTGAGGGTGAGCAAACTCAAGGTCAAGACGGGCGATGCGCGTTGCGGGCTGGAAGGGGAATCCATCCAATGACCGCTGTCAGACATCAAGCCGGTGGGCACATCCACGCACAACAATGGCGTGTGCGCTCGTCGCAAAAGATGCATGTGCTGTTGCAACCGGCCTTGGGGCGCGCGGTCATGACCCAATCCCAATAACGCGTCGATGCCCAAATCCCATTCGGTGGGGGTTGGGTCATGGATGGGGATTCCCGCTTTTGCAACCCGATCTAAAGCATCCAGAACGTCCGAAGATGCGTGGTCACCAGGGCAACGGGTGAGCCAAACGTCTTTTCCCAGGGCTTGCAAATGCAGTGCGGCATGCAAACCATCGCCGCCATTGTTGCCCGGCCCGCAAGCGATCCAAATGCGTTGGGCATGGGGTGCCCATGCCATGGCCAGTTGGGCCACAGACTGACCGGCACGCTGCATCAAACCAGGTGTTGGGTGGGTGCTGAGGGCTTGGGTTTCAATGGCGCGGGTTTTGGCCACCCCGTGCAAGGGCCATTCGGTGAATGGGGTGATCCGTTGCATGGGGTATGGCTTTTGGCAGGTCAGGGTGTTAAGCCCGCAAGCGATCCAGTCCCAACCCGCTGATGTCAAGATCGGGTGGGCGATCACTGACCAAGTCGCTCAACACCTTTGCACTGCCACTGGCCAACGCCCAACCGCTGGAGCCATGGCCCAAGTTGAGCCACACTCCGGGCACGCCGCTGGCCCCCAGGATGGGCGGGCCATCGGGCAGCATGGGTCGGGCACCTTTCCAAATTTGCAAGTTATCGGAAATTTTGGCCCCGCCAGGGAACCAGTCGCTCAGCACTTTGTACAAAGTTTCCAGGGCCGCGGGATTGTGCTTTTGCGCTGACCCACCCAACTCGGCGCTGCCAGCCACCCGAATGCGCTGGCCCAAGCGGGAAATGGACACTTTGTAACGTTCGTCCATCAAGCCGCTGCGCGGGGCGTCCAAGGGGTTGCGAATGGCCGCAGTGACCGAGTAGCCATGAACCGCAATCATGGGCAAGTTCACGCCCAATGGCCTCAGCAAAGGCAAGCTGCCCATGCCGGCACAGACCACCACGGCATCGAAGGGCCCGACAGCGCCTGCGCCTTTGACCTGCAATTGGGTGGGCTGGCTGCGTGAAAGGGGCAAAAGCGTGGTGTTGAATGCAAACCGCACCCCCATGTCCTCGGCCTTTTGTTTCAGCAGCAAGGCATATTGGCGGCAATTGCCGACCTCGTCTTGGGGCAAATGAATGGCAGCGTGCAGCGCCGTTTCCGGGTTCAACGCCGGCTCCAGCGCCAAGGCCTGTTCGGCGTCGAGCAATTTGTGGGTTACATCCGCATCGCGCAAAAACTGCAAATTGTTTTGCGCCAACGCCAGGTCTTTGGCGGTGCGTAGAAGCACCAAATAACCCTCAGATCGATCAAATTCGATGCGCTCTCGAGCGGCAGTGGCATGCAGTTGTTCGCGGCTGTAAAACGCCAATCGCTGCATGCGCTCCCGGTTGGCAAAGTATTGGCTGGTGCGGCAGGCTTTCACCCAAGATGCCATCCAAGAAAGCTCAGCACCGCTGGGCCATCCCAGGCGCACCGGGGCATGGCGCCCCAACAAATGCCTCAATACTTTCCACGGCATGCCTGGCGCAGCCCAGGGTGTGACATATCCTGGCGCAACCACGCCGGCATTGGCAAAACTGGTTTCTTCCCCCACACTGCCGTGGCGTTCAAAAACCGTGACGGCGTGTCCTTGGCGGGTCAATTCGTAGGCGGTGCTCACCCCAACGATGCCCGCCCCTATGACGGCGATCTTCATGGTGCAGCCCAGTCATGGGCCCCAGAGGTTGCGGTGCGTGTGTATGTTAAGATCATTGGGTTTTGTTGGCGTGAAGGATTGGTCTTTCACGGTTGACGAATCAATCCCAAACCAGCCCCCACAAGGTGTTGACCCGTTTTTACAAGCGGGTCAATGTAGGGCTGGATTTTAGACCCAACCTTTGGAGAAATACCATGTCAGTCACCATGCGCGAAATGCTCGAAGCCGGCGTCCATTTTGGGCACCAAACCCGCTTTTGGAACCCCAAGATGTCACCGTTCATCTTTGGCCATCGCAACAAAATCCACATCATCAACTTGGAAAAAACACTGCCCTTGTATCAAGAGGCAACCAAGTTCGTGCGCCAACTGTCTTCTAACCGTGGCACCGTTTTGATGGTGGGCACCAAGCGCCAAGCCCGAGACACTGTGGCCCAAGAGGCCCAGCGCGCGGGCGTTCCTTATGTGGATCAGCGCTGGCTGGGCGGTATGTTGACCAATTTCAAAACCGTCAAAACATCGATCAAGCGACTCAAGGACATGAAAGCGCAGCAAGAGCTGGGCTTGGACGCCATGAGCAAAAAAGAGCAATTGATGTTCGCCCGCGAACTCGAAAAGCTGGAAAAAGACATTGGTGGCATTCAAGACATGGTCACCTTGCCCGATGCAATCTTTGTGATCGATGTGGGTTTTCACAAAATTGCCATCGCTGAGGCGAAAAAATTGGGTATCCCACTGATTGGCGTGGTCGATACCAACCATTCACCCGAAGGCATTGACTATGTCATCCCTGGCAACGACGATTCATCCAAGGCCGTGACTTTGTATGCGCGTGGGATTGCCGATGCTATTTTGGAAGGCCGTGCCAATGCCGTTAACGACATTGTCAAAGCAGTTGGCGAAGGCGACGACGAGTTTGTCGAGGTCGACGAGGCCGCATCCGCCTGACAGTTCCCGAGACAGGCGTTTGCCAAAAGGGGCTCGAGAAGCCCCTTTTTCACAGCCTTATTTTTATAACATCATTTGATTTCTAACGGAGAACACCGATGGTCGCAATCACTGCAAGCATGGTCGCCGAACTGCGCGCCAAAACCGATGCCCCCATGATGGAGTGCAAAAAAGCCTTGACCGAAGCCGAGGGCGATATGGACAAGGCAGAGGAGTTGTTGCGGGTCAAGCTCGGCAGCAAAGCCGGCAAGGCCGCCAGCCGCGTGACCGCCGAAGGCGTGGTCGCTGCCCATGCCCATGGCAAAGTGGGTTCTTTGGTTGAACTCAATTGCGAAACCGACTTTGTGACCAAAAACGACAGCTTTTTGGCCATGGCGCGTGCCACTGCCGAGTTGATCGCGCAACACAACCCCAGTGACTTGATCGCCTTGGGCGCCTTGCCCTACAGCCAAGATGGCTTTGGCCCAACCCTGGAGGATGTGCGCAAAGGCCTGATTGGCAAGATCGGCGAAAACATGAGCTTGCGCCGTTTCAAGTGCTTCGACCGTGGCCACGATTTCGCACACTACCTGCATGGCACACGCATTGGTGTGGCCGTGGAGTACACCGGTGACGCGCAAGCTGCCAAAGACGTGGCCATGCACGTGGCCGCCATGAAGCCCGTGGCCTTGACCAGCCAGGATGTTCCCGCAGAACTGATCGAAAAAGAGCGTTCTGTGGCCACTGCAAAAGCCGCGGAGTCGGGTAAGCCGGCTGACATTGCCGCCAAGATGATCGAAGGCTCGGTTCAAAAGTACCTCAAAGAGGTGTCTTTGTTCAACCAAGTTTTTGTGAAGAACGACAAGCAAACCGTTGAGCAAATGCTCAAGGCCGCGCAGACCACCATCCATTCATTCACGATGTATGTGGTGGGTGAGGGCATCGAGAAAAAAGTAGACGATTTCGCTGCCGAAGTCGCTGCCCAGGTTGCAGCCGCCAAGCAAGGCGCTTGACAAAGTCCAGGTCACGCCAGGCTTCATGCGGGCGTGATTTGGTTCTTGGCCATCGTGTTGCCAGGGACTGCCATTACACTTTGACCATCTGCAAGGAATCTGAACATGTCTTCCCCCAAGCCCGCCCATCAGCGCATACTGCTCAAGCTGTCTGGGGAGGCATTGATGGGGGATGATGCCTTTGGCATCAACCGCGCCACCATTGTGCGCATCGTCGAAGAAGTGGCCGAAGTCACTCGCTTGGGCGTTCAATTGGCCGTGGTCATTGGCGGGGGCAACATCTTTCGTGGTGTGGCCGGTGGATCGGTCGGGATGGACCGAGCCACCGCAGACTACATGGGCATGCTGGCCACCGTCATGAACGCCTTGGCATTGGCCGACACCATGAACAAAGCGGGTTTGACGGCCCGTGTGATGTCAGCCATTGGCATCGAGCAGGTGGTGGAGCCCTATGTGCGTCCCAAGGCCTTGCAGTATTTGGAGGAAGGCAAGGTGGTTATTTTTGCTGCAGGAACAGGCAACCCATTTTTCACCACCGATACAGCGGCGGCCTTGCGCGGAGCCGAAATTGGCGCCGAAGTGGTCCTCAAAGCCACCAAGGTGGACGGCGTCTATACCGCCGACCCGCACAAAGACCCCACCGCGACGCGCTACAGCACCATCAGTTTTGATGAGGCCATTGGGCGAAATTTGGGCATCATGGACGCCACGGCGTTTGCCCTGTGCCGCGACCAAAAATTGCCCATCAAGGTTTTTTCCATCGTCAAAAATGGTGCCCTCAAACGGGTGATCATGGGCGAGGACGAAGGCACCTTGGTCCACGCCTGAAAAACCTTCAGCACAGGAGACAAGCCGCATGACCATCGCTGACATCAAAAAAACCACGGAAAGCAAAATGGATCAATCCATTCAGGCTTTTACCCATGGCTTGACCAAAATTCGCACTGGCCGTGCCAACCCGGGCTTGCTCGATTCGGTGCAAGTGGACTACTACGGCAACCTCACCCCCATCACCCAAGTGGCCAATGTGAGTTTGCTCGATGCGCGCACCATCAGCGTGCAACCTTGGGAAAAGGGCATGGGGGCCAAAATTGAAAAAGCCATCCGCGACAGCGATCTGGGTCTCAACCCCGCCTCGATGGGCGACCTGATCCGCGTTCCAATGCCGCCCATGACCGAGGAGCGGCGCAAGGAGTTGACCAAGGTGGTTCGCAGCGATGGCGAAAACGCCAAGGTGGCGATACGAAATTTGCGCCGGGACGCCAATGACGCGGTGAAAAAATTGGTCAAGGACAAATTCGCCTCTGAGGATGAGCAAAAGCGATCTGAGGCCGAGGTTCAAAAAATCACCGATAAACACATCGCTGACGTGGACAAACTGATCGCGGCCAAAGAGCAGGACATCATGTCCGTCTGAGACGGTCAAGGTTTCATGCTCAAGCAGCGCATCATCACCGCCTTGGTTTTATTGGCGCTTCTTTTGCCGGCATTGTTTGCCACCTCACCAGAGCCCTTGGCCTTGCTCACATTGATCTTGATGGCCGCGGCCAGTTGGGAGTGGGGACGCCTCAATGGCCTGGGCTTTCGACCGGCCCTGATCTTGACGGGGATTTGCTTATCCCTTTGTGCCGCGAGTTGGTGGGCCGGTTGGGCTGTCCAAGCCCCTTCGGCGCTGTGGTGGATGGCGGGTGTGGCTTGGTTGGTGGGTGGGGCTTGGATGCTTCGCCGTGGTGTTCTGGGTTGGGGGATGTGGCCCCGTGTGGCCCGATGGGCAGGTGGCATCTTGGTTTTGTGGGTGACTTGGTTGGCCCTTTGCCAGTCCAAACACATGGGGGTGAATTTTCTTTTATCGGTGTTGGCGTTGGTTTGGGTGGCCGATGTGGCGGCTTATTTTGGTGGCCGCGCTTTTGGTCTGCGCAAGCTTGCGATCAACATCAGCCCCGGCAAAAGTTGGGAGGGCGTCTTCAGCGGTTTGTTGGCCGTGGGCGCGTTGGCGCTGATCTGGTTGGCCTTGGATGGTCAGCAAACCAGTTGGAGCCCCAGCGTGTTCAGCATGCTTGTCCAACAGTCACAGGTTTGGGCGTTCGCAGGCGTGGCGTTGCTGGTTGGCATGAGCGTGGTGGGTGATTTGGTCGAATCTTTGGTCAAACGCAGCGCCGGTGTCAAAGACAGCAGCGCCTTGTTGCCTGGCCATGGTGGGGTGCTGGACCGGGTGGATGCCTTGTTGCCCACACTGCCATTGGCCCTGATGCTGGTGCAAGCTTGAGCCTCACCATGAAGCAAACCCTCACGATTTTGGGCTCCACAGGCTCCATCGGCGTCAATACCTTGGATGTGGTGGCGCGCCACCCTGATTTGTTCTCGGTTTTCGCTTTGACGGCTGCGGTACAAGTTGACACCATGCTCGCCCAGTGCCAACGTTTTTTGCCTCGTTATGCGGTGATGAGCAGTGCGCCCCATGCGGCGCAGTTGCGTGAAAAAGTGCGTGAATTGGCCTTGCCAGTCGAGGTGTTGTCTGGCCCAACAGCCCTGGACCAAGTGGCAAGTGCCAGCGAAGTCACCACGGTCATGGCGTCCATTGTTGGAGCCGCTGGATTGTCCTCTTGCTTATCCGCTGCACGTGCGGGCAAGCGCTTGTTGTTGGCCAATAAAGAAGCCTTGGTAGTGGGAGCCGAAGTTTTTTTAACCGCCGTGCGCGAGGGTGGTGCGACTTTGTTGCCCATTGACAGCGAGCATTCGGCCATTTTCCAATCGCTGCCCGAAGACGCGAGCACTTGGAACGCGCGGGTAGAGAAAATCATCCTGACCTCTTCCGGTGGTCCGTTTCGCCAGCGACCGGTTCATGAGCTGCCTTCGGTGACCCCCGATCAGGCCTGTGCCCACCCCAATTGGCAAATGGGACGAAAAATATCGGTCGACTCGGCCACCATGATGAACAAAGCTTTGGAGGTGATCGAGGCGCGCTATCTCTTTGGTCTGGCGCCCGATCGCATTGAGGTGGTCATCCACCCCCAAAGCATTGTTCACTCCATGGTGCAGTACCGCGACACGTCTGTGGTGGCACAGTTGGGCACCCCCGACATGCGGGTGCCCATCGCCTTTGGTTTGGGTTGGCCCGAACGCATCGCCTCCGGGGCCCAGGCGCTCGACTTTCAAACCATGTCAGCCATGACGTTTGAGGCCATCGACAGCTTGGATCATCCGAAGCGATTCCCTGGATTGTGGTTGTCTTGGCAAGTGTTGCGCGCCGCCCCGGGAACCACGGCTGTGCTCAATGCGGCCAACGAAGTGGGTGTGGATGCCTTTCTGAATGGGCGCATCCGCTTTGACCAAATCCATCATCTCAACCTAGAGACATTGTCGTCTTGCTTGCCCAGCGCGCCGGTCCATTTGGAGGATGTCTTGAACATCGATCAACAAGCCAGGCGCACGGCTTTGGGCCTGTGTCAGCGCTGGCGCGCATGAAGTGACCTTCATGACCTTGCTTGCTTTCTTGGTGGCTCTGGCGGTGTTGATTGCCGTTCATGAGTACGGACATTACCGCATGGCCGTGGCGTGTGATGTCAAGGTTTTGCAGTTTTCCATCGGCCTGGGCCATCCCATTTGGCGCTGGCGCTCCAGCCGCCCTCGGCAGGGTCAAGACACGGAGTTTGTGGTGGGGTGGATCCCCTTGGGCGGCTATGTGCGCATGCTCGACGAAACCGAATCCGAGGTGCCTGCCCATGAGCGCGATCGGGCTTTTAATCGACAAAATTTATGGCGTCGCAGTGCCATCGTGGCCGCAGGCCCCATTGCCAATCTGTTGCTGGCGTTTGTGTTGCTATGGGTTTTGAACGTCTGGGGGGTGTCCCTGCCACAAGCCATTTTGGCCAAACCGGTTCCTGCATCCATCGCCGATCAAGCGGGTTTGCGCAGCGGCGACATGGTTTTAAGCGTGGCCACCGAAAGCGGCACGCCCAGAGATGTTTTTTCGATGTCCGATTTCAACTGGGCATTGATGCAAAACGCGGGTGTTGTGTTGGATGTGGTGGTCCAATCGCGTGACAGTGGCAAACAGCGCCAGGTCCAATTGGATTTGACGCAAGCGCAGTCAGACACCAGTGACGCCCAGTGGTTGCGCAGCTTGGGTTTTCAAGGTGCCTGGACGGCGCCAGTGGTGACCGAGGTGGTTGCCACCAGTGTGGCCCAGGTCGCAGGCATCAAACGCGGTGACAGGGTTTTGCGTGTGGATGGCAAAGCGCCTGAGGACGCCAGTGAATTGCGCCAACTCATCCGCCAGGCGGGGCAAACCAATCCGCCCAAAGCGCAAATCTGGGAGGTGCAACGCCGTGGCGATAGCGCCTTGTTGATCGAAGTCAAACCTGAGCGCGCGCAAGAGGGCCCAACATGGGTTGGGCGGGTTGGGATTCGCTTGGGAGAACCGCCGGCCCAAACCTTGGTGCGCCATGGGCCAGTTCTAGCAGCTCAACTGGCGGCCCAACGGTGTTGGGAATTGTCCGCGACGACCCTGCAAATTTTTGCTCGGATGTTGGTGGGCCAGGCTTCCTGGGGCAACTTGTCAGGCCCGGTGACCATGGCTGAGCAAGCGGGTCAATCTGCGCAGCAAGGATGGACCACATTTTTGGCTTTTTTGGCCTTCGTCAGTGTGGGTCTGGCTGTTCTGAATTTGTTGCCCATTCCCATCTTGGATGGAGGTCATCTGATGTGTTATCTTTGGGAGGCAGTGACAGGGTCGCCTCCCACCAAAGCTTGGATGGCTGGGCTGCAAAAAGTGGGTCTGGCAGCGGTTCTCACTTTGATGGCTGTGGCCCTTTACAACGATGTGGCTCGTTGGCTTTTTTGATGAATGGCACCCGTTGCAAGTTCAAACCCCAATCACGACATGAATGCTTTGATTTTCCGCGCCCTGTATCGAATTGCCCAGGCCCTGACCTTGTTCGCATGGTCTGCCAGCATGGCTTGGGCTGTGTCACCTTTCATTGCGCGTGATATTCGCATTGAAGGCCTGCAGCGCGTTGAGCCAGGAACTGTTTTTGCCACCCTGCCGTTTCGGGTGGGTGAGACCTACACCGATGAAAAGGGCACGGCAGCGATTCGCGCTTTGTTTGGCTTGGGCTTGTTCAAAGACATTCGCATCGAGGTCAAAGATGATGTGGTTGTCGTGTTGCTCGAGGAGCGCCCCATCATTGCCAGCATTGACTTCATTGGCACCAAAGAGTTTGACAAAGAAGCATTGCGCAAGGCCTTGAAAGAAATTGGCTTGTCCGATGGCCGGCCGTATGACCGTTCTTTGGCCGATTTGGCCGAACAAGACATCAAGCGCCAATACGTCAACCGAAGTCTTTATGGGGTTGAAATCGTCACCACCATCACGCCAGTGGATCGCAACCGTGTCAACTTGACCTTCAATGTGACCGAAGGCGACATGGCCAAGATCAAGCAAATTCAGTTTGTGGGCAACAAAGTTTTCAAGTCGTCTACCTTGGAAGATTTGATGGACTTGAATTCAGGCAATTGGATGAGTTGGTATACCAAGTCCGATCGTTACTCACGCCCCAAGCTCAATGCGGATTTGGAGACCTTGCGCTCCTATTATTTGGCACGCGGCTACTTGGACTTTCGCATCGACTCCACCCAGGTGTCGATTTCACCCAATAAGCAAGACCTGAGCGTGACCATCAATATCTTTGAAGGTGAAATGTTCGCTGTGTCCTCTGTCCGTCTGCAAGGTTATTACCTGGGCAAAGATGACGAATTCAAAACCATGATCGGCATCAAAGTGGGGCAGGCCTATAACGCCGAAGATGTGACCAAAACCACCGCCGCGTTCACAGAATATTTTGGAAATTTTGGTTTTGCATTTGCGCGCGTTGAGGCCGTCAACGAAATAGATCGCACCACCAATCGTGTGGCATTGGTGTTGCAGGCCGACCCTTCGAGACGCGCTTATGTGAGAAAAATCAACCTCACGGGCAACAGCAGAACCCGAGACGAAATCATTCGCCGAGAGTTTCGGCAACTGGAGTCGGCTTGGTATGACGGCGAGCGCATCAAGCTTTCACGTGACCGCTTGAAGCGCTTGGGCTACTTTAAAGATGTCAACATCGAAACCCAAGAGGTACCTGGCAGCTTTGACCAGGTGGATTTGTTGGTCAAGGTGGAGGAAAAACCATTGGGGTCATTGCAATTGGGGGCGGGTTTTTCCAGTGCTGAAAAACTGGTTTTGACCTTTGGTGTGCAACAAGACAATATTTTCGGTAGCGGCAACTTTTTGGGCATTCAACTCAGCACCAGTGAATACAACAAGGTGATTTCTGTGGCCACCACCAACCCCTATTTCACCGAAGACGGCGTATCCCGTACCTTCTCGGTGTCTCATCGTGCCATCAAGCCTTATATTGATCAAGCGGGTAATTACCAAACCGAAAGCACCAATGCGGGGGTGACCTTTGGCGTCCCCATGACCGAGCTGGACCGTATTTTTGTAGGATTGGCTGGCGAGCAAACCATCACCAAGCCGGGCTCAAACATGCCAGCTTCTTTGATTGGGTCTTGTTCATATGACAAGACTTGTACCTCTGTTCCCCTCACCTTGGGCTGGGCGCGTGATGGCCGCGACAGTGCCATCACGCCCACCAGGGGGCGCCTGATGCGAGCCAATACCGAATTTGGTGTGGCGGCCGACACCCGCTATGCCAGAACCAGCGCCTTGTTCCAGCAGTATTTCAACTTTGGCAAACGCTACACCTTGGGGATCAACGGGGATGTGGGCGTGGCGCAAGGCTTGCAAGATTACGAACTGCCTACCTATAAAAACTTTTATGCCGGTGGTTTGGGCTCAGTGCGTGGTTTTGAGCAAGGCTCTTTGGGCCCACGTGACACCACGGGTTTGGTGGTGGGCGGCGCCAAAAAGCTGGTGTTCAACTCCGAGTTCTTCATTCCTTTTCCTGGCGTGGGCAACGACCCCACTTTGCGTTTGTTTGGCTTCTTCGACGCTGGCAATGTGTATGGTGCGAGTGACAGCGTGGACTTCGCCTTGATGCGCACTTCTGTGGGCGCGGGCATCAGCTGGGTCAGCCCGGTTGGCCCGCTGCGTTTTGCGGTGGCCGAGCCCATTAACAAGTTCCGGGGCGATAGAATACAAAAATTGCAATTTCAGATCGGGACATCGTTTTGATGAACACCATGAGAACACTTTCTGTCACAGTGGTTTTGGCGTTGAGCACTTGGGTTTCTGCCCAGGCGCAAGATTTCCGAATTGGTTTTATCAGTACCGATCGAATCTTCCGCGAGGCCAATACCGCCAAAGCAGCGCAAACCAAGTTGGAGCAAGAATTCTCTCGGCGCGAAAAAGAGTTGATGGATTTGGGCAACACCCTCAAGACCAATTCTGAAAAACTCGAGCGCGAAGCCCCCACTTTGTCAGAGACACAACGCGTGGCACGTCAGCGCCAGTTGAGCGAGCAAGACCGTGATTTCCAGCGCAAACGCCGTGAGTTCCAAGAGGACTTGAATGCCCGCAAAAATGAAGAGTTCCAACTCGTGCTCGAACGCGCAAACCGGGTGGTGCGGCAAGTGGCCGAGGCTGAAAAGTACGATTTGGTGCTCCAAGAGGCGGTTTACATCAACCCCAAGCACGACATCACTGAAAAAGTGATCAAAGCCATCAACGGCACCAAGTAAACGCGGTCGGCGGCACGGTGTGGGGCTGTACTTAAGTCAAATCACCGCAGCCTTAGGGGGGGAGTTGCATGGCGAATCCCAAACCCTCATCGACCGCTTGGCCCCACTGGTCTCTGCCGGCCCCAAGGACTTGGGCTTCCTCAGCCACCCCAAATACCAATCCCAATTGATCAGCACCCAAGCGGCCTGCGTGGTGGTGTCTCCTGACTTGGCGGCGGTTGCCCAGGCGCGTGGTGCTTGCATCGTGACCCCTGACCCCTACCATTACTTTGCCCAACTGACCCAGTTGTGGCGCACCCACCACCCGTTGCCTGTGGGGCCGCGCATCCATCCCACTGCCGTGATTGACCCGGCGGCATCGATCGATCCCTCGGCCCACATTGGGCCTTTGTGTGTGGTCGAGGCCGGAGCCCGCATTGGTGCGCACAGCCGCTTGCATGCCCGCGTCCATGTCGGCCACGATTGCGTGGTGGGACGGCACTGCATCTTGCACCCTGGGGTGGTGCTGGGTGCCGATGGATTTGGCTTTGCACCCCATCAAGGCACATGGATCAAGATCGAGCAATTGGGCGCAGTGCGCCTGGGGGACTCGGTAGAACTGGGCGCCAACACCTGCGTGGACCGTGGCGCTTTGGAAGACACCGTGATCGGCAATGGGGTCAAGATCGATAACTTGGTGCAAATTGGGCACAACGTGCAGATTGGGGATCACAGCGCTTTGGCCGGCTGTGCCGGGGTCGCTGGCAGCGCCCGAATCGGAGCCCATTGCACCTTGGGGGGCGGCGCCATCGTTTTGGGGCACTTGGCGTTGGCAGACCATGTGCACATCTCTGCCGCCAGCGTGGTCACCCGCTCGATCCATCAAAGCGGGCATTACAGTGGCTTTTTCCCCATCGATGACAATGCGGCTTGGGAGAAAAACGCCGCCAGCCTGCGCCAACTTCACCGACTGCGTGAGCGCATCAAAGCGCTGGAGCAGCGTCCCCAACCACCCCTTTGAGCCTCGCCATGGACATCCATCAAATTCTCAAGCAGTTGCCCCACCGTTACCCTATCTTATTGGTCGACCGCGTGCTCGAAATCGACAAGGGAAAGCGCATCAAGGCTTTAAAAAACGTCTCCATCAATGAACCCTATTTTTCGGGTCACTTTCCGCACCGGCCGGTGATGCCCGGTGTGTTGATGTTGGAAGCTTTGGCACAGGCCGCTGCTTTATTGGCGTTTGACATGCTGGGCACCGCGCCCGATGACAAAACCGTTTATTACTTTGCCGGCATAGACGCAGCGCGGTTCAAGCGACCGGTTGAACCCGGGGACCAGTTGATTTTGGAGGTCTCGCTCGATCGGATGAAAGCAGGCATCTTTAAATTCAAAGCTTGTGCCAAGGTCGGCGAGGACATTGCTGTCGAAGCGCAATTGATGTGCACCATGCGCACCATTGCTTGAAGTGAGTTCAGCCACGTGTCGACCCCACCCCTGATTCACCCCACCGCATTGATCGACCCCCAAGCCGAACTCGACAGTTCGGTCCAGGTCGGCCCCTACACCGTCATTGGCCCCCATGTGCGCATAGGCGCGGGCACCACGGTGGCTGCCCACTGTGTGATCGAAGGCCACACCACGCTGGGCAGCAACAACCGTATTTTTCAGTTCAATTCCTTGGGCGCGATTCCACAAGACAAAAAGTACAACGGCGAACCCTGCGAGTTGGTGATTGGCAACGGCAACACCATCCGAGAGTTTTGCACCTTCAACATCGGTTCTCCCGGGGGCGGTGGGGTGACCCGATTGGGCGATCACAACTGGATCATGGCCTATGTCCACCTGGCCCACGACTGTCGGATTGGGGACCAAACCATTTTTGCCAACAACACCCAACTCGCCGGTCATGTGGAGGTGGGCGATTGGGTGATCTTGGGTGGCTTCACGGTGGTGCACCAATTCGTGCGCTTGGGTGCGCACAGTTTCACGGCGATGAACTCTTTGCTGTTTGCCGACCTGCCGCCATTTGTGATGTGCCAGGGTCAACCGGCGCGAGCCCGTTCCATGAACTTTGAAGGCTTGCGCCGTCGCGGTTTTGGACCCGAGCGCATTGCCGCGGTCAAGGCCATGTACAAGGCCTTGTACCGCAGCGATCTCACTTTGGAGCAATCGGTCCAGGTCATCGAGGATCTGGGCAACGCCGACACCCAAAGGGATGTGAATCTGATGCTGGACTTTTTGCGGCACACGTCTGCCCAGCGTGGCATTGTCCGCTGAACCTGGGGCCCATCCAGCTTTGTTCCCGCCCATGCCAGATCCGAATGCGCCCACTTTTGCCATGGTCGCGGGTGAGGCCTCAGGGGACATGTTGGCCGGCTTGCTGCTCAAAGGTATGCGCCACAGATGGCCCCAAGCCAAGGCCCAGGGTATTGGTGGGCCACGAATGGTTGAGCAAGACTTTGAGGCTTGGTGGCCGCACGAGCGCTTGGCCGTGCGTGGCTACGTCGAAGTGCTGCGTCACTACCGAGGCATTGTGGCCATTCGCCGACAACTTTTTGACCGTTTGCGGGCTGACCCCCCTGCGATTTTTGTCGGTGTGGATGCGCCAGACTTCAATCTTGATTTAGAACAACAATTGTTGTCAATCGGTGTACCCACCGTGCATTTTGTGTGCCCATCGGTGTGGGCTTGGCGCGCCAAGCGCTTGGAGAAAATCCGCCACAGCGTGCGTCATATGTTGTGTATTTTTCCGTTTGAGCCGGCGCTGTTGTCGGCGCATGGCATCGCCAGCACCTATGTCGGTCACCCCTTTGCGGCAACCATCCCCATGCACCCCGACAAAGCCGCTGCGCGCCAGGCATTGGGCTTGCCGGCCTTGTCCACATTGGTGAGCTTGCTGCCAGGCAGCAGGGCCTCAGAAATCGATCAATTGGCACCCGTTTTTTTGCAGGCTGCCGCTTGGCTGCAAAAACGCGAGCCCGGTTTGCATTTTGTGTTGCCCACCTTTGCGGCCTTGCGCCCGCGTCTGCAAGCGTGCATTGACCGTTGGGGGGCGGGTCTGTCCCTGACCTTGACGGAGGCGGGGTCTCATTTGGCCTTGGCTGCTTGCGATGTCAGCTTGGTCGCCAGCGGCACGGCCACTTTGGAAGCAGCTTTGTTCAAGCGACCCATGGTGATTGCCTACCGCATGAACCCTTTGAGTTGGCAAATCATGCGCCGACAAAAGTTGCAGCCTTGGGTGGGCTTGCCCAACATCTTGGCCAGTGAATTTTTGGTGCCTGAATTTTTGCAAAACCAAGCCACGCCCGAGGCCTTGGGACAAGCCGTGCTCGACTGGCTGAGCCAAACCCAACGGGTAGCGCAATTGCAGCAGCGATTTGTCGACATGCACCATTCTTTGTTGCGCGACACCGCGCAGTTGGCCACCGATGCGATCGAACAAACCATGGCGCGCTGAGCAAGTCGCCTTGCCCTGGGACGTGCCCGGCTTGGTGGCCGGCGTGGACGAGGCTGGGCGCGGACCCTTGGCCGGCCCGGTGGTGGCTGCTGCGGTGATATTGGACGACTTGAAACCCATCACTGGCTTGGCCGACTCCAAAACCTTGAGCGCGCGGCAACGCGAGCGTTTGAGCGAAGCCATCCATGCCCGTGCCCTGTGCTTCAGTGTGGCGCAAGCCAGCGTGGAAGAAATCGACCAACTCAACATCTTGCAAGCCACTTTGCTGGCGATGCGCCGAGCGGTGATGGGCCTGCGGCTCAAGCCCAACAAGGTGCTGGTGGACGGCAACCGATTGCCTACCTTGGACATCATGGCTGAAGCGGTGGTCCAAGGCGACCGCAAGGTGCCGGCCATTTCTGCCGCATCCATCTTGGCCAAGGTGGCGCGGGACCGCTGGTGCTTGGAGATCGATGCCGAGTACCCGGCATATGGTTTTGCCGCCCACAAGGGCTATGGAACGGCGCAGCATTTGGAGGCTTTGAAACGGCATGGCGCAACCCCATGGCATCGGCGCAGCTTTTCGCCGGTGGCCCAAGTGTTGCTGCGGGGGACACAGTGAAGCCGCCCTCCATCCAAATCATTGAGTCGCGCCACAACCCAGCCTTCAAGGCCCTGCGCGCTTTGGCCCAAGACAATTCTGCTTATCGCAAACGTGGGCAGATCTGGCTCGAGGGCGATCATTTGTGCCGCGCCGCCCATGCGCGGGGCTGGTCTGTGGACTTGGCGGTGTTTGCCCAATCGATGTGGGAGCGCTTGGAAGACCCGGCCTTCTTATCAGCCCAGCGCGCCATGGTGCTGCCCGATGCGCTGTTCAACACCTTGAGTCCTTTGGCCGAAGACCAAAAAATGGGTTGTGTGATCGACTTGCCGGCCCCCCCTGTTGTCGAGTCTGGCTTGGCCACTGTGGTGCTCGATCAGGTTCAGGACGCAGGCAATGTGGGCTCCATTTTGCGCAGTGCCGCCGCCTTTGGTTTTGCCCAGATCGTGGCCTTGCGGGGCACGGCCGGCTTGTGGAGTCCCAAGGTTTTGCGCGCGGGCATGGGCGCTCATTTTGCGTTGCGCTTGATCGAATCGGCCTCGCTCGAGGACGCCTTGGCTTTGGGCGTGCCCTTGGTGGCGACCAGCTCTCACCAAGGCGACTGGCTGCATCAATGCCTGGGCCCTTTGGCCTTGCCTTGGCCGTGTGCTTGGCTGATGGGCCATGAAGGGCAGGGCGTTCAAGCCGCATTGTTCACCGCCGCACAGCGTTGTGTGCGCATTGCGCAACCCGGGGGCGAGGAGTCATTGAATGTGGCGGCCGCGGCAGCCGTGTGTTTGCACGCCAGTGCAGCAGCACAGGCGACGCTGGGGTAACCCCTGCGGTTACAATGGGGCGCTATTCGCACCCAACCGCACGCCCCCAGCTCGATCTCAAGCCTCCCCCTTTCACAAGCAGCGACGCAGATCCCACCGAAACCTGTTTTCTGTGGGATTTTTTGAACGCGCTGGGGCGTCACCGAACCTCGGAGAACCCAGTGCTTTTGTCTTTAAAGGGAAAACATCCCTCGGCCATCTTGGCGCTTGCAGACGGCACGCTGTGGCAAGGCCAGTCGATAGGGGCCCCGGGCACCACAGTGGGTGAGGTGGTTTTCAACACCGCCATCACCGGCTACCAAGAAATCCTCACCGACCCCAGCTATTGCCAGCAACTGGTGACGCTGACTTACCCGCACATTGGCAATGTCGGCACCAATGCCGAAGACGTTGAAGCCGATCGCGTTCACGCCGCTGGTTTGATCATCAAAGACCTGCCCTTGGTGGCCTCTAACTTTCGTAATCAGCAAGATTTGTCCGACTATTTGTGTGCGGCAGGAACGGTGGCCATCGCTGGCATCGACACCCGCCAGCTGACCCGCCATTTGCGAAGCCATGGGGCGCAAAATGGCTGCATCATGGGCCTGCCTGTGGGACAAGCCGTCACCCCCGAGCTGTGCCAGCAAGCCCTGGCGGCGGCCCAGGCTGCACCCAGCATGGCCGGCTTGGACTTGGCGCAAAAGGTCTCCACCACCCAAACTTTTGAGTGGCGGCAAACCGAATGGCAGCTGGGCTCTGGGTATGGCCAGTTGGCAGCGCCGCGTTTTCATGTGGTGGCCTATGACTTTGGGGTCAAGCACAACATTTTGCGCATGTTGGCGCAACGCGGATGCCGCTTGACGGTGGTGCCTGCCAAAACCCCTGCCGGGGAGGTGTTCTCACTCAAGCCGGATGGCGTGTTTTTGTCCAATGGCCCCGGAGATCCTCAGCCTTGTGACTATGCGATTGAGGCCACCCGTTCCGTGATTGAGGCGGGCTTGCCCACCTTTGGCATTTGCCTGGGACACCAAATCATGGCCTTGGCCAGTGGTGCCAAAACCTTCAAGATGAAGTTTGGTCACCATGGTGCCAACCACCCGGTCAAAGACCTCGATAGCGGCCAGGTGTCCATCACCAGCCAAAACCATGGTTTTGCGGTGGATGCCCAGACCCTGCCGGCCCATTTGCGTGCCACCCATGTGAGCTTGTTCGATGGCACCGTACAAGGCCTGGCCCGTACCGACAAGCCGGCATTTTGCTTTCAAGGTCACCCAGAGGCATCCCCGGGCCCACACGACATCGCTTATTTGTTTGACCGCTTTGTCGGTCTGATGCAGGCGCGCGCATGACCCCCATGCGCCAGCCAACCGTTTTTTTAAAGCCTTTTGGGGTTGAGCCCCTTCACAGCGGCACACCGAGAGATCAGCATGCCTAAGCGCACAGACATCAAAAGCGTCCTCATCATTGGCGCGGGCCCCATCGTCATTGGCCAGGCCTGCGAGTTTGACTATTCCGGTGTGCAAGCCTGCAAAGCCTTGCGCGAAGAGGGTTTCAAGGTCATCTTGATCAACAGCAACCCGGCCACCATCATGACCGACCCGGCCACAGCCGATGTGACCTACATCGAACCCATCACCTGGCAAACGGTTGAAAAAATCATTGCCAAAGAGCGCCCCGACGCCATCTTGCCCACCATGGGCGGGCAAACAGCCCTGAACTGTGCGCTCGATCTTTGGCGCCACGGGGTGCTGGACAAATACCAAGTTGAGTTGATCGGGGCCAGCCCAGAGGCCATCGACAAAGCCGAAGACCGGCTGAAATTCAAAGATGCGATGACCAAAATCGGCTTGGGGTCTGCGCGCTCGGGCATTGCCCATTCGATGGATGAGGCGTGGTCGGTGCAAAAGACGGTTGGGTTTCCCACCGTCATCCGCCCCAGCTTCACCTTGGGCGGCACCGGCGGGGGCATTGCTTACAACGCCGAAGAGTTTGAGACCATTTGCAAGCGTGGCTTGGAGGCCTCGCCCACCAAAGAGCTGCTGATTGAAGAGTCCTTGCTGGGTTGGAAAGAGTTTGAGATGGAGGTGGTGCGCGACAAGGCGGACAACTGCATCATCGTGTGCTCGATCGAAAACCTCGACCCCATGGGCGTGCACACCGGCGACTCGATCACGGTGGCGCCGGCCCAAACCTTGACCGACAAGGAATACCAAATCATGCGCAACGCCAGTTTGGCGGTGTTGCGCGAAATTGGCGTTGACACGGGCGGGTCGAATGTGCAGTTTTCGATCAATCCCAAAGACGGGCGCATGATCGTCATTGAGATGAACCCTCGGGTGTCCCGCTCTTCTGCCTTGGCTTCCAAGGCCACCGGCTTTCCCATTGCCAAGGTGGCAGCCAAATTGGCCGTCGGCTATACCTTGGATGAACTGCGCAACGACATCACGGGTGGTGCCACCCCCGCCAGTTTTGAGCCCAGCATCGATTACGTGGTCACCAAAATTCCACGTTTTGCATTTGAAAAATTTCCCCAGGCCGATAGCCGCTTGACCACCCAAATGAAGTCGGTGGGCGAGGTGATGGCCATGGGCCGTACCTTCCAGGAGTCGTTTCAAAAGGCCTTGCGAGGTCTGGAAGTCGGCGTGGACGGCATGAACGAAAAAACCCAGGACCGCGAGGTGTTGGAAAAAGAACTCGGTGCCCCAGGGCCGGATCGCATTTGGTACGTGGGCGACGCTTTTGCCCAAGGCATGAGCGTGGCCGAGGTGCATGCCCTGACCAAGATAGACCCTTGGTTCTTGGTGCAAATCGAAGACATCGTCAAAATCGAATTGGAGTTGGAAACCACCGCCTTAGCGGCGATTGAAGTGGCAGACATGCGTGCCTTGAAGAAAAAAGGCTTCTCCGACCGCCGCTTGGCCAAGCTCACCCACAGCACCGAGCAAGCCGTGCGCGCCCAGCGCCATGCCATGGGGGTGCGGCCGGTTTACAAGCGGGTGGACACCTGCGCCGCGGAGTTCGCCACCGATACCGCTTATATGTATTCCACGTATGAAGACGAGTGCGAGTCTGAGCCCAGCCAGCGCCAAAAAATCATGGTGCTCGGTGGCGGCCCCAACCGCATTGGACAAGGCATTGAGTTCGATTACTGTTGCGTGCACGCGGCCCTGGCCATGCGCGAGGACGGTTACGAGACCATCATGGTCAACTGCAACCCTGAGACCGTTTCCACCGACTACGACACCAGCGACCGTTTGTACTTCGAACCCCTCACCCTCGAGGACGTGCTCGAAATTGTGGACAAAGAAAAGCCCTTGGGCGTGATTGTTCAGTACGGCGGCCAAACCCCTTTGAAGCTGGCCTTGGGCTTGGAGGCTGCAGGTGTGCCCATCATTGGCACCAGCCCCGACATGATCGATGCGGCCGAAGACCGCGAGCGCTTTCAAGGCCTGTTGCAAAAGTTGGGTTTGCGCCAACCGCCCAATGCCACCGCACGCACCGAGCCCGAGGCCTTGGAAAAAGCTGCGGCTTTGGGTTACCCCTTGGTGGTGCGACCCAGCTACGTGCTGGGTGGGCGGGCGATGGAAATCGTGCATGAACAACGCGACTTGGAGCGCTATATGCGTGAAGCGGTCAAGGTCAGCAACGACTCGCCGGTTTTGCTCGATCGCTTCCTCAACGACGCGATCGAATGCGATGTCGATTGCCTGCGCGACCCCCTAGGCCAAACCTTCATTGGTGGCGTGATGGAGCACATCGAGCAAGCGGGTGTGCACAGCGGCGACTCGGCCTGCTCTTTGCCGCCTTACTCGCTGGCACCCGCCACCGTGGCCGAACTCAAACGCCAATCTTCCGCCATGGCCGGGGCTTTGAATGTGGTGGGCCTGATGAACGTGCAATTTGCCATTCAACATGTGGATGGGCAGGACGTGATTTATGTGCTCGAAGTCAACCCGCGTGCCAGCCGCACCGTGCCCTACGTCAGCAAGGCCACCGGCATTCAACTGGCCAAGGTGGCGGCGCGCTGCATGGTCGGCCAAAGTCTGGCCAGCCAAGGCGTGACCCGGGAAGTCACGCCGCCTTATTTCAGCGTCAAAGAAGCGGTATTTCCGTTTGTCAAATTCCCGGGCGTGGACACCATCCTGGGGCCTGAGATGAAATCCACGGGCGAGGTCATGGGTGTGGGCAAAACCTTTGGCGAGGCTTTTGTCAAAAGCCAAATGGGTGCGGGCACCAAGTTGCCGCGCCCCACGGATGCTGTGCGCAAGGTTTTTTTGACCGTCAAAAACAACGACAAGCCACGGGCAGTGGCAGTGGCGCGTGATTTGGTGGCCATGGGTTTTGAATTGGTGGCCACCAAGGGCACGGCCCAGGCGATTGCCGCCGCTGGCTTGGCGGTGGTCGCGGTGAACAAAGTCACCGAAGGCCGACCACATGTGGTGGACATGATCAAAAACAACGAAATTGCCTTGGTCATCAACACCGTTGAAGAGCGGCGCAATGCGATCGCCGACTCTCGGCAAATCCGCACCTCTGCGTTGTTGGCCAGGGTCATCACCTTCACCACCATTGCCGGAGCGGAGGCCGCGGTGCAAGGCATGCAGCACATGGATCGCCTCGAGGTTTATTCGGTTCAGGAACTGCACGCCCAATTGGCGGCATAATTTACCCATAACAACACACCGCTGGGGGGCGACCCCCGGCGGTTTTTTTTAGGATTTCGAGACATGGCCACCATCCCCATCACCTTGCGCGGTTCCGAAAAACTCAAGGAAGAACTGCATCGGCTCAAAACGGTGGATCGACCATGGGTGATTCAAGCCATTGCCGAGGCCCGCGCCCAAGGTGATTTGAGCGAGAACGCCGAATACGATGCGGCCAAAGACCGCCAGGGTTTCATCGAGGGGCGCATCCAAGACATTGAAAGCAAGCTGTCCATGGCCTCGGTGATCGATCCCTCTGGCCTGAATGCCGAGGGCAAAGTGGTGTTTGGGTCCACGGTGGAGTTGGAGGATGAGGACTCTGGCGACCGCGTCACCTATCAAATCGTGGGTGAGGACGAGGCCGATCTGAAGCTGGGGCTGATCAACATCAGCAGCCCCATTGCGCGCGCCATGATTGGCAAAGAAAGTGGTGATGTGGCGGTGGTCCAAGCCCCGGGTGGTCAGCGCCGCTACGAAATCATTCAGGTGTCGTACATCTGATGTTTTGGCCGCGCAGCTTGTGGCTGGTCGCTGCTGTGTGGTGGGGCAGCCTGACGGCTTTGGGCGCTTGGGTCGTGCCCTTGTTGTTTGCCCATGCCCCAACCAAGGCGGTGGCCGCTGGAATGGCGGTGCATTTGTTCAGCGCCCAAGCCTGGGTGGGTTTGGTGTGCGGCCTGTTGAGCCTATCGGCCCAACGACACATCGACCGTGTGCGGGGCCGGTCGCATGTGCCCAGCGCTTTGATCTTGGCGGCCATGTTGATGGCAGCCATCGTGGAATGGGGCATTGCCCCGCGCATTGTGGCGCGTGAAAACATGTTGCTCTGGCACAGCTTGGGCACGGCTTTTTGGGTGCTGCAGTGGGGCTGTCTGACAGCCCATGTGTGGCGTTTGAGCAGGACCACGCTGGAGGTGCCATGGCCCATGCCCGATTCCGACGAGAAGCCTAAAGCCTGATGCCCGCTCCTGGGCCGGTAAGCTCAGCTTTGGCTGGTTTTCTTGATCGAGCGTTGCTTGGGTTTGGCCCGTTTGACTTGGCCGCCAGCCGTCAACCGCTGATTGCCCAGCACTTGCAAGCGCTTGACCTCAGGGCGTTGTCCGCCGCGGCTGCTGTATTTCAGCACCTTGACCTCGCGGGGGCCCGGCATGCGGTCTTCGTCAATGACGCGTTTTTTCTCTGCCTTGGGGCGCCACAACACGAGCAATTTGCCAATATGCTGGATCGGCGCTGCGCCCAAAGCCTCAGCCAGTTGCTGCAGCATGGCTTCACGCGCGGCACGGTCGTCGCCCAAAACACGAATTTTGATCAGCCCATGGGCATGCAAAGCGGCGTCAACTTCTTTTTGCACCGAAGTGGTCAAACCGTCGTTGCCAATCATCACCACCGGGTCCAGGTGGTGGGCGAGGGCGCGGTGTTCTTTGCGTTGTGATGGGGTGAGAAAAATGGCTGGCATGGGAGGTATTATCCCCTGACCCAGGTTGGCCCATGAAAATCAAAACCAAAAGCAAAAAAGTCAACAAGTCGTGGCTCAACGACCATGTCAACGACCCCTACGTCAAGTTGGCACAAAAAGAAGGTTTTCGTGCCCGCGCCGCTTACAAACTCAAAGAAATTGATGAAACTCTGGGTTTGATCAAGCCCGGTCAGGTGCTGGTTGACTTGGGCAGCGCCCCTGGCGCCTGGAGCCAATACTTGCGTCGGCGCTTGTCACCCCAAGGCGCGGCCATGGGCGAACTGCACGGCACCATCATTGCGATAGATTTGTTGCCCATGGAGCCCATTGAGGGCGTGCAATTTTTGCAGGGCGACTTGCGCGAAGATGTTGTGCTCGAGGCCTTGGTGCTGGCCCTGGATGGCCGTTTGGCCGACGTGGTGGTGTCCGACATGGCGCCCAACTTATCTGGGCTGCCCGCAGTGGATTCGGCCCGCATTGAGCACTTGGTTGAACTGGCACTGGATTTTTGCCAGCACCATTTGAAGCCCCAAGGGGCCTTGGTGGTGAAGGTCTTCCACGGCAGCGGTTACGACCAATGGGTCAAGTTGTTCAAAGCCCATTTCAAGCTGGTCAAGCCCATCAAGCCCAAGGCCAGCCGGGACAAGTCTTCAGAAACGTTTTTGGTTGGTTTGGGGCTGATCAACCCTACGTGAACCTTGGAATAGTGGGGGTTTTGTTCATTTCCCCAAGGAAGAAGCCCTTGTTTGACCCCTTTGCCATCGGTTTACCCCCATTGGCCTCCAAGGGGGATTGAAAAGCCTAAAATGGACACAAACTACCTCGGGCCCGTTTTGGGCTGGGTTGTAACTTGCCGGAGCATGTGTTGAACAATCAATGGTTTTCCAAAATCGCAGTGTGGTTGGTGATTGCCCTGGTGCTGTTCACCGTATTCAAACAATTTGACAAGACCGCTGGGCCTGGCTCGGGTTACTTGGGGTATTCTGAATTTTTGGACGAGGTGCGCAGCAAACGCATCAAAACAGCGACCATCCAAGAGGGCCAAGGCGGCACCGAGATCGTCGCCATCACCAACGATGACCGCAAGGTGCGCACCACCGCCACTTACCTTGACCGTGGCTTGGTCGGCGACCTGATCGCCAACAACGTCAAGTTCGATGTCAAACCGCGTGAAGAAGGTTCCTTGCTCATGACCTTGCTGGTCAGCTGGGGACCCATGCTGCTGCTCATTGGGGTGTGGGTCTATTTCATGCGCCAAATGCAAGGCGGCGGCAAGGGCGGGGCTTTCAGCTTTGGCAAAAGCAAGGCGCGCATGCTCGACGAGAATAACAACACCGTCACCTTTGCCGATGTGGCCGGTTGCGATGAGGCCAAAGAAGAGGTCAAAGAGGTGGTCGACTTCTTGAAAGACCCGCAAAAATTCCAAAAACTCGGCGGTCGCATTCCCCGCGGTTTGTTGTTGGTCGGCCCCCCTGGAACGGGCAAAACCTTGTTGGCCAAGGGCATTGCCGGCGAAGCCAAAGTGCCTTTTTTCAGCATTTCAGGTTCTGACTTTGTGGAGATGTTTGTTGGCGTGGGCGCAGCCCGCGTGCGCGACATGTTCGAAAACGCCAAGAAAAATGCGCCTTGCATCATCTTCATCGACGAAATTGACGCGGTCGGTCGCCAACGCGGTGCCGGCTTGGGCGGTGGCAATGACGAGCGCGAGCAAACCCTGAACCAAATGCTGGTCGAGATGGACGGCTTTGAAACCAATTTGGGCGTGATCGTGGTGGCTGCCACCAACCGCCCCGACATTTTGGATGCCGCCTTGCTGCGCCCAGGCCGCTTTGACCGCCAGGTCTATGTGACCTTGCCCGACATCCGTGGCCGTGAGCAAATTCTCAATGTGCACATGCGCAAAGTGCCTTTGAGCCAAGACGTCAATGCCGCCGTGATCGCCCGTGGCACTCCTGGCATGAGCGGGGCTGATTTGGCCAATTTGTGCAACGAAGCAGCGCTCATGGCCGCTCGGCGCAACGCCCGTGTGGTGGAGATGCAAGACTTTGAGAAAGCCAAAGACAAAATCCTCATGGGCCCCGAGCGCAAAAGCATGGTCATGCCCGAAGAAGAGCGCCGCAACACGGCTTACCACGAGTCCGGCCACGCTCTGATTGGCAAGCTGCTGCCCAAGTGCGATCCGGTGCACAAAGTCACCATCATCCCGCGTGGCCGCGCCCTGGGTGTGACCATGAGCTTGCCCGAGAAAGATCGCTACAGCTACGACAGTGAGTTCATGCTCAACCAAATCAGCATGTTGTTCGGGGGGCGCATCGCCGAAGAAGTGTTCATGAAGCAAATGACCACCGGGGCGAGCAATGACTTTGAGCGCGCCACCCAAATTGCCCGTGACATGGTGATGCGCTACGGCATGTCCTTGGCGCTGGGCCCCATGGTCTATGCCGAAAACGAAGGCGAAGTGTTCTTGGGCCGCTCGGTGACCAAAACCACCAACATGAGCGAGGCCACCATGCAAAAGGTCGACGCCGAGGTGCGCAGCATCATTGACCGCCAATACGCATTGGCGCGCCAATTGATCGAGGACAACCAAGACAAGATGCACGCCATGGCCAATGCCTTGTTGGAGTGGGAAACCATTGACAGCGACCAGCTCAATGACATCATGGCCGGCCGCACACCCAGCCCGCACAAAGACTGGGTGGCGCGCACACCGCCCCCATCGGGTGGGGACGGCGGCGGCAATGCGGCGGCGACCACCAAACCAGCGGCGTCCACGGCCTGAGCCAGCGCATGGATCACCACCACATGGGGCTTCGGCCCCATGCGTCTTTTTGGCAGACCACGCGTTTTCGCCTGGATTTGTCCACACCTCTGGTGATGGGCATCGTCAACGTCACCCCCGACTCGTTTTCCGACGGGGGCCAACACCCCCATGCCAAGGCCGCCATCGCCCATGCAGAGCGCTTGTTGCGCGAGGGTGCACAGATCTTGGACATTGGTGGTGAGTCTTCTCGGCCAGGTGCCGTCGCCGTGGATGCCGATACCGAATGGGCCCGCATCCAAGCCGTGGTGCAAGCCGCCGTGGGCTGGCAGGTGCCGGTGTCGGTGGACACCTGTAAGCCTGCGGTGATGCAAGCCGCTTTGGACGCTGGTGCCGACATCATCAACGACATTTGGGCCTTGCGCCATGCCGGTGCGGCCGAGGTGGTGGCCGCGCATGGCCAGTGTGGCGTGTGCCTGATGCACATGCACGCCGAGCCCGCCACCATGCAAGTGCAACCCATGGTGGGTGCCGCTTTGGGCGTGGTCAAGAATTTCTTGCAGCACCATGCCAGCCGCTTGGGCGAATTGGGCGTGGCGAGCGCGCGCATTTTGCTCGACCCTGGCATTGGCTTTGGCAAAACTGTGGCCCAAAACTTCGAGTTGTTGGCGCGTCAAGCGGAACTGCTGGACTTGGGACACGCATTGTTGTTGGGCTGGTCGCGCAAATCCTCGCTGGGCGCGGTCACCGACTTGGCTGTTGACCAGCGTGTGGTTCCCAGCGTGGCCGCTGCGGTTTTGGCGCTGGAGCGCGGCGCTCGTGTGCTGCGCGTGCACGATGTGGCCGATACCTTGGCTGCGGTCAAGGTGTGGGCGGCGGCCCAGCCCACCCCGCAACCCGCCAGGCTTGCGAAAGCCACGGCTTGATGATGAAAAAAATTTCGGAGACCCAACCATGAGCCGACAGTATTTTGGAACCGATGGCATTCGCGGTACGGTGGGCCAAGCCCCGATCACCCCTGACTTTGTGCTCATGCTCGCCCATGCGGTGGGCCAAGTGCTCAAGCAAGACCATTCTCGGCCCAAGGTATTGATTGGCAAAGACACCCGCATTTCTGGCTACATGCTCGAGTCGGCCTTGGAGTCGGGTTTCAATTCGGCGGGGGTGGATGTGGTTTTGTTGGGCCCTTTGCCCACCCCAGCGGTGGCCTACCTGACCCGTGCCCTGCGTGCCCAATTGGGGGTGGTGATCAGCGCCAGCCACAACCCGTATCCCGACAACGGGATCAAATTTTTCAACCCCCTGGGCAGCAAGCTGCCCGATGCATGGGAGTTGGCGGTAGAGGCGCGGCTGCAACAACCCCCGCAATGGGCCAGCTCGCAAGACTTGGGCAAGGCGCGCCGTTTGGACGATGCGCCGGGCCGCTACATTGAGTTTTGCAAAAGCACGGTCGATGCCCAACTCAGCTTCAAAGGCCTCAAGTTGGTGGTCGATGCCGCCCATGGCGCGGCCTACCAAGTGGCCCCCAAAGTGTTCCAAGAACTGGGGGCAGAGGTGGTCGCCATGGGTTGCGCGCCCGACGGTCTCAACATCAACCAAGGTGTGGGTGCCACCCATCCCGAGGCCATGGTGTCGGCGGTATTGGCCCATGGGGCCGACTATGGCGTGGCTTTGGACGGTGACGCCGATCGCTTGCAAATGGTGGACGCCCAGGGCCGTTTGTACAACGGCGATGAATTGCTCTATGTGCTGGCCCAAGACCGGTTGCGCCAAAGTCTGCCCCTGCCAGGGGTGGTGGGCACCTTGATGACCAATATGGCGGTGGAACTGGCCTTGCGCGCCCAAGGGGTGGAGGTGGTGCGCGCCAAGGTGGGCGACCGCTATGTGCTCGAGGCTTTGGAAGCGCGCGGTTGGCTCCTGGGTGGCGAGGGTTCGGGCCATTTGCTGGCCTTGGACAAGCACAGCACCGGCGACGGCATGGTCAGCGCCTTGCAAGTCCTGCAAGCGTGCGTGAATCAGCGCAAAAGCTTGTCCCAAATCTTGGAAGGGGTGAGCTTGTTTCCCCAAACCCTGCTCAATGTGCGCACGCCCAAGGGGTTTGATTGGACGGCCCACACCCCTTTGCACACTGAAATCGCGCGTGTGCAGGCCGAGTTGGGCGACCAAGGCCGGGTGCTGGTGCGTCCCAGCGGCACCGAACCCTTGCTGCGCATCATGGTGGAGTCCTCAGACGCACAGCGCTCATTGGCTTTGGCCCAAGGCATGGTGAAAACCTTGCCGCAGGCTTAAGGGGCATCGAGAAAAGGGCAGGTCAAGCGCTTGCAGGCCCGCCCCAAGGAACTGCCCGTCTGGGCCGCACGGTCCGCTGGCGCTGGTCAAACCGCCGGGGAGATCAGGGCATTGTTTGACCCATGTCACATTTACGTTATATTAATGTCATTAATTAGTTGCGCGTGCCACTTAATATGTTCCGCACGTCTGTGTGCTTGATTGAACTGCTGTGAACCCACCTATCCCAGACCGCGCCGACCACCTGCCATTGCTTGACCGCGACGAAAGCATCTTGCGCTTTAACCAGCGGGTTTTGGACTGGGCTCGGCGCACCGATGTCCCCTTGTTGGAACGCTTGCGCTACTTGTGCATCGTGTCATCCAATTTGGACGAGTTTTTTGAAGTGCGCGCCGAATTGCACTTGAGCGCCTCTCGGCATGGCAAAAATGTGGGCCCCTTCAGTTCCGACAGCCACGCCCGCATCAGTGAGCGCGCCCATACCCTGGTCGATGAGCAATACCAGTTGTACAACGAGTCTTTGTTGCCGGCCTTTGCCAAAAGTGGCATACACATCTTGTCGCACATCGAACGCAACCAAGCTCAGCAGCAGTGGGTCAAGTCGTATTTTCAAAACCATGTGAAACCCTTGCTCACCCCGGTGGGCTTGGACCCGTCGCATCCCTTCCCCCAGGTGGCCAACAAATCGCTCAATTTCATTGTGCGTTTATCGGGCAAAGACGCCTTTGGGCGTGAGAACGAAATTGCCATTGTCAAGGTGCCCCGGGTCTTGCCACGCGTCATCCGCATGCCCGACAAGTTGGCTGGCAAACGAAGTTTATTTGTCTCTTTGTCCAGCGTCATCCGCTCCCATTTGAGCGATTTGTTCCCGGGGCGTGTGGTGGGGCAGTTTTCCCAGTTTCGCGTCACCCGCCATTCAGACTTGGCCTTGGACGCTGAAGACGTGCAAAACCTGCGCACCGCCTTGCGCCAAGGCTTACAGCACCGCAACTATGGCGCTGCCGTGCGCTTGGAAGTGTCGTCGGGGTGTTCGGCCTTTTTGGCCGATTTTTTGTTGCAGCAGTTTGAACTGCCCAGCGCAGCCTTGTACCGGGTGCATGGCCCCGTGAACCTGGTGCGCTTGAATCAGTTGATCGATCTGATCGATAAGCCTAAGTTGCTGTTTGCGCCCTATCGCGCCAGCTTCCCGGTCCAGATGGCCTCGCGCGGGTCGGTTTTTGAGCGTTTGCGCAATAAAGGCGACATCCTGTTCCATCAGCCATTTGAGAGTTTTGACGGGGTATTGACGTTTTTGCGCGAGGCCGTGCACGACCCGCAAGTGTTGGCCATCAAGCAAACCATTTACCGCACGGGCACCGACTCGGCCATGATGGACTTGCTCACCGAAGCGGTGCGCCGTGGCATCGAGGTCACGGTGGTGGTGGAGCTCAAGGCGCGTTTTGACGAAGAAGCCAACATCAATTGGGCCGAAAAGCTCGAGCGCATTGGCGCCCAAGTGGTGTATGGCGTGGTGGGCCTGAAAACCCATGCCAAGATGATGCTCATCAGCCGGCGCGAGGGTGCGCACATTCGGCGTTATGTGCACCTGTCCACGGGCAACTACAACCCCAAAACCGCCAAGCTGTACACCGACATCAGCCATTTGAGCGCAGATAACGCGCTCACCGCAGAGGTCGAAAGTGTGTTTGGCCTGCTCGCCAGCCAAAACCGGCCGCCACGCTTGCACCAACTGTGGGTGGCGCCATTTCATTTGCAGCGCCGATTGCTGGACAAAATTGAGCAGTTGACCCAGGCCGCTCAAGCGGGCGTGTCCACCCGCTTGGTGGCCAAAATGAATGCCCTCACCGATGAAGACTTGGTCCACGCCTTGATGGCGGCGGGCCGTGCCGGGGTCAAGATCGACCTGATCGTGCGTGGCGCATGCATCTTGCCCGCCCAAGTGCCTGGCCACACCGACAACATCCGGGTGCGCTCGGTGATTGGGCGTTTTTTGGAGCATTCGCGGGTGTTCTATTTCCGTTGTGGCCAGGACGAATCGCTGTACCTCTCCAGCGCCGATTGGATGAACCGCAACATGCTGCGCCGCGTTGAGTTGGCTTGGCCCATCAACGACCCGGTCTTGCGCCAGCGCATCATTGACGAGTGTTTGGTGGCTTATTTGCACGACACCGCCAACGCCTGGAGCTTGCAAGCCGATGGCAACTACGTCGACCTGGCCAAAGGCTGCGCGCCGCCTTTGCTCAGTGCCCAAAAGGCCCTGATGGTCCGTTACCAAGACAAGGCCTGAACCATGGACCTGATTTTGTGGCGCCACGCCGAGGCCGAGGAAGCCGCACCCGGGGGCAACGATGCAGAGCGCCAACTCACCCCCCGAGGTGAAAAACAAGCCCTGCGCATGGCCCAGTGGCTGGAGCGCCAACTGCCAGAGAGCACCCGCATCCTGAGCAGCCCGGCCAGGCGCTGTGAGCAAACGGTGTTGTGCTTGGGGCGCAAGTACAAAGTGCGGGACGAGTTGTCGCCAGACGGCCAGGCCGAACAACTGCTCAACTTGGTGCATTGGCCCGCGCAAAAAACACCCACCTTGCTGGTGGGGCACCAGCCTTGGTTGGGGCAGATCCTGGCTTTGGCTTTGGGCGTGCCCGAGTCAGGCCTGAGCGTGCGCAAAGGTTCGGTGTGGTGGCTGCGCTCGCGCAATCGAGACGAGGTGTCACAAACTGTTTTGATGTGCGTGCAGTCGCCTGAGTTTTTATAGGCCTGCAGCCTTCCGCCTGGCCTTTGTACCGGCTTTGGCACAATGGCCTGCCGCCATCCACCGCCATTTACCGCGAAACCCCCCGCCGACCTCGACCATGCCCACCGCTCTGAACGACGCCGATATCCAAGCCGCCTTGGCCACCGTGCCTGGATGGACGCACCAGTCCCAACCCCCATGCTTGTTCCGCGACTGGCAGTTCACCGATTTTGTTCAGGCTTTTGGTTTTGTCACCCAAGTGGCTTTGCTGGCCCAAGCCATGGACCACCACCCTGACTGGTCCCAGTCATACAACCAGGTGTCGTTGCGTTTGCACTCGCACGATGCGGGTGGGGTGACCCAGCGTGATCTCGATTTGGCCCGGCGCATCAATGCCTTGTGACTTTGTGAACGTCTAACCCATCCATAAAACCATGGCACAACCCTCCAGATCGTCCGATGTGACCCGCTTGCAGCAGGCTTTGGCCCATGGACACACCACTTGCGAGGCTTGGGTCGAGCAGTCTTTGGCCCTGGCCGCCCAGCCAGCGGCAGCCCATGTGTTTACCCACCTCTGGGCCGAATCGGCCCTGGCCAGTGCGCGCCATGCCGATGCACAGCGGCGCAGCGGTGTTCGTTTGGGCCCGTTGGCGGGCTTGCCCGTCACCATCAAAGACTTGTTCGATGTGGCCGGAGAGACCACCACCTCGGGCAGTGTGGTGTGTGCGAGCGAGGCGCCTGCCGAATGCGACGCCCCAGCCGTGGCCCATTTGCGCGCCAGCGGCGCGGCCTTGCTGGGCAAAACCAATATGAGCGAGTTTGCCTTTTCAGGCGTGGGCTACAACCCGCATTGGGGCACGCCCGCCAACCCAGCGGACGCCACACTGGCGCGCATTCCCGGCGGCTCTTCTTCGGGCGCTGCCGTATCGGTGGGCTTGGGTTTGGCCGTGGCAGGTTTGGGTTCAGACACCGGTGGCTCCTTGCGCATCCCCGCGGCCTTGTGTGGCCTGGTGGGTTTCAAGGGCAGCCAATCGAGGGTGACGCGCCAAGGGGCAATGGAGTTGGCGCGCTCGCTCGACACCGTGGGTGCCATCACCCGCAGCGTGGACGACGCTTGTCTGCTGGATGCGGTGCTGAGTGGTCAAGGGCTGAGCATGCGCCAGCGCTCGGTCAAAGGCCTGCGTCTGGCCGTGCCCACCACGGTGATGCAAGACGAACTCGATGCAGGTGTGTCAAAGGCCTTTGCGCGCACGCTCAGCCAATTGTCCGCCGCCGGTGTCCTGATTGAAGAGGTGTCCTGGTCAGAGTTGGGCGAGATCGCCACCCTGAATGCCCCAGGCGGCTTTTCTCCGGTCGAGGCTTACGCTGCCCACCGCCACCGCTTGGCAGCCGATGGGGCGCGCTTTGACCAGCGGGTCGCCCAGCGCATGGCGCTCGGTCAAGGGGTGAGTGCGGCCGACTACCTGACCATGATCGACCAGCGCCAAGCCTGGATCGGTCGCTCCAACCGCGCCCTGCAAAGCTTTGATGCCGTGATCTGCCCCACCGTGCCGATGGTCGCTCCGGCCATCGCTATCACCTGCGCCAGTGATACCGCCTTTTTTGCTGCCAACCGACTGCTGCTGCGCAACACCTTTGCCATCAATTACTGGGACGGGTGCGCCATCAGCCTGCCCTGCCAAGCGCCAGGCGACTTGCCCGTGGGCCTGATGCTCGCGCGCGCCAATGGCCACGATGCTGAACTGCTGGGCGTGGCCAAGGCCATTGAGTCGGCCCTGGCCTAAAGCTGGGGCCCAGCGGCCCTGCCCCTGCACCCAACCCATCCTCGAACCCTGTCCGAAAGACCTGCCTGTGATCTCCACCACCGCCATTGCCTGCCTCTTGATTGCGGGCTTGATGCCCTTGCTGGCCACCGCCGTGGCCAAGTGGGGCTTTGCCCATTACGACAACCACAACCCGCGTCAGTGGTTGGCGCAACAAAGCGGGGCCCGGGCGCGTGCCAATGCGGCGCAGGCCAATGCTTTTGAGGCCTTTCCGTTTTTTGCGGTGGGGGTGATCGTGGCCAGTTTGGCCCAGGTGGATGCAACGCGCATCCAGGCCTTGTCGGCCGTGTTTGTGCTGGCGCGTCTGGCCTTTATCTATTGCTACATCACCGACAAAGCCAGCCTGCGCTCGGTGGTGTGGGGCGTGGCCATGGCCTGCTCAATCGCTTTGTACGGGTCTGCGCTCGCCCTTTGAGGACCCATGCAAGTTGGCTCTCAGGCCTTTTCCAGCCAACAAGCATGGATGCAACACGGCCAGTGATGGCCACGCCGCTGACGTTTTTCGCCACTGCACGAGCGCGGTCGTCTGCGCGATGACAAGTTTTGCAGCCTTTTAAGGGCGCACCAAGCGGCAAGCGGAGCGGATGCTTTTGGCGCTGCGCATTTCCTCGCAGCGGGCCATCGATCGCCGCTCGCCCTCGGCGGTGATGCGGATGCCCACCGAGCAGGTGAAAACCATTTTGTCGCGATCGGTGTGGCTGTCATAGGCTACGGCGCAACGGCCCAACTCACCCAGGTCGGGTTGGTAATTGCGCCACATGCCCTGCAAGGCGTCTGGCAATTGGCCGGGGGCCACGGTGTCAGCTGCCTGCGCAGGCGTGCCCAACAAGGCAAATGTCAGGGCAATTGCGGCACTGGAGGCAAAGCGGTTCATGGCCCATGATAAGCGTGAACATCTACATCATTTTGCTGTTTTTGGGAATGTTGACTTGATTTGACCCAGCTCAAACGGCCTTTGCCAAGGGCCCCAAAAACCGACTCAGTTCAAGCGTGATAACCTGGGCGGGTTTTCTACCCAGCCCGGGACTTGGCTGGGGCCACCATACTTATTCAACCCAAGCAGGAGAACCCGCATGAAACTCGATGTGAACCGACAGGTTCGGGAACTGGACGTGGAACCCGATATGCCCTTGCTGTGGGCTTTGCGCGACGAACTCGACGTCAAAGGCCCCAAGTTTGGCTGCGGTGTGGCCCAATGCGGCTCTTGCACCGTGCTGCTCAATGGCGAGCCGGTGCGCTCATGCTCTTACCCGGTGTCAGCGGCGCTGGGTCAAAAAGTGGTGACCATCGAAGGCCTGGCCCAAAAAGACAAGCTGCACCCGGTGCAGCAAGCTTGGATCGATCACCAAGTGCCCCAATGCGGTTATTGCCAAGGCGGGCAAATTTTGGTCGCTGTGGCTTTGCTGCGGAAAAAGCCCAAGCCCACCGACCAAGACATTGACGCGGCCATGGGCAACATCTGCCGATGCGGCACCTATGCCCGCATCCGCACCGCCATCCACGCTGTGGCCAAGAAAGGGGTGCGCGCATGACACATCTCGACACCACCACCGGACTGGCCCGGCGCGACTTCCTCAAGGTCTCGGCCACCACGGCCGCAGGCATGTCCTTGGG
>CAMDJU010000002.1 GCA_945900695.1 Bordetella parapertussis
TCTTTGCGCTTGAGCATTTGCGCCACGTCCATCTTCACGCTGGTGGCTGTGATGCCATGCTCGGCAAAGTGGTGGTTGGCTTGGTCAAAATGCTCAGACGATTGCAGCAAGGCTTTGGAAGGAATACAGCCGACGTTGGTGCAAGTGCCTCCAGGGGCAGGGCCACCAGCGGCGTTTTGCCACTCGTCGATGCAAGCAACTTGAAAGCCCAACTGGGCCGCACGAATGGCGGCAATGTAGCCGCCAGGGCCAGCGCCGATGACGATGACGTCAAATGGTTTGCTCATGGTGACTCCCATCAGATATCAAAAAGCAAGCGTGCGGGGTCTTCAAGCGCTTCTTTCATCGCCACCAAGCCCAAGACAGCTTCACGTCCGTCAATGATGCGGTGGTCGTAAGACATGGCCAAATAGTTGATCGGGCGAACCACCACTTGACCATTTTCTACAACGGCCCGGTCTTTCGTGGCATGCACACCCAAAATGGCCGATTGCGGTGGATTGATGATGGGCGTCGACAACATCGAACCAAAAACCCCACCATTGCTGATGGAGAAGGTGCCACCGGTCATGTCCTCAATACCCAGTTTTCCGTCGCGGGCCTTGGCGCCAAATTCCGAAATTTTCTTTTCAATTTCGGCAAAGCTCATTTGGTCGGCATTGCGCAAAATAGGAACGACCAAGCCCCTGGGGGACCCAACCGCAATACCAATGTCGAAATAGCCGTGGTAGACGATGTCGCTTCCATCCACTGAGGCATTGAGAACAGGGTATTTTTTCAAGGCATGAACGGCCGCTTTGACAAAGAAGCTCATGAAGCCAATTTTTACGCCGTGCTCTTTCTCGAACTTTTCCTGGAAACGCTTGCGCATTTCCATCACAGGCGCCATGTTGACTTCGTTGAACGTGGTCAAAATGGCATTGGTCGACTGAGATTGGAGCAAGCGCTCCGCCACCCGTGCCCGCAAGCGACTCATGGGAACACGTTGTTCTGGCCGATCGCCCAAATCAACGGTGGGACCGACAACTTGCGGCAAAGATGTGGTCAGCGCACCTGTGGGTATCGATGCGGAGGCAACAGGCTTGGTGCCGCTGGCGACCGCACCCAATACATCACCCTTGGTGATGCGACCGTCTTTTCCGGTGCCCGATATAGAGCCAGCAGACAAGGCATGGTCGGCCATCAATTTGGCAGCAGCCGGCATGGCCACATTGGATTTGCTCGTATCTGCAGGAGCGTTCGCGGCCTTGGCCACCGGTGCCGCAGCAGCTGGGGCAGATGCATTGGATGCCGACATTTTTCCATCGGTATCAATGCGGGCAATCAATTGCTCTGCAATGACAGTACCGCCATCTGCCACCAAAATCTCGGACAAAACGCCAGCCGCAGGGGCAGGCACTTCCAAAACCACTTTATCTGTTTCAATTTCAATCAGAATTTCGTCGGCAGATACGGTGTCTCCAGCTTTCTTTTTCCATTGCAACATCGTGGCTTCGGCCACTGATTCGGACAATTGCGGGACTTTTACTTCAACGATCGACATGAGTTTTTCCTAAATTGGTTTTCGGCCAGCCCACACGGGGCTCAAGCCTGGGTTCATTTGGTCAGGACAAAGCCCTTGAGCTTGGCAAAAGCCGCATCGACCAAAGCCCTTTGTTGGTCCTGATGCAGGTGCGAATAGCCAACCGCAGGCGAGGCGGATGCCGTGCGGCCTGCATAACCCAGCTTTTGGCCCTCAACCATGTTTTCATGGATGTTGTGCTGAATGAAAAACCAAGCCCCTTGGTTTTGCGGTTCGTCTTGACACCACACAATTTCTGCAGCGTTGGGATATTTTTTCAATTCACTGGCAAAAGCTTTGTGCGGGAATGGGTATAACTGTTCCAAACGCAGGATGGCTGTGTCGTCGTGCCCTTTTTCTTCCCGCTTCTTGGCCAAGTCGTAATAAACCTTGCCCGAGCACATCAAAATGCGTTTGACTTTGTCGTTTTTGAGGTCAGCATTTTCAGGGATGATGGTTTGAAAACTACCCTTGGTGAACTCTGACACAGGAGACGCCGCATCCTTGTTACGCAACAAGGATTTGGGCGTGAAAATGATCAGCGGCTTGCGCAAATTGCGCACCATTTGGCGTCGCAAGACATGGAAGATTTGGCTGGCAGTCGTGGGTTGAACAATTTGCATATTGGTGTCAGCCGCCAATTGCATGAAACGCTCGACCCGAGCCGAACTGTGTTCAGGGCCTTGGCCTTCATATCCATGGGGCAGCATCAAAGTGATGCCATTCACGCGGCCCCACTTCACCTCTCCTGAGGCGATGAACTGGTCAATCACCACTTGCGCACCATTGGCGAAGTCACCAAACTGCGCCTCCCATATGACCAACGTACTGGGATCATTGGATGCATATCCATACTCAAACCCCAAAACAGCTTCCTCGGAAAGGATGGAGTCGATGACCACAAACGGTGCTTGCTTGTCACTGACGTTTTCCAAAGGCACATAAGTGCCTGTATCCCATTTTTCACGGCTTTGGTCATGGACAACGGCATGCCGGTGCGTGAACGTTCCACGACCTGAGTCTTCACCAGACAAACGAATGGGATAACCTGAAGAAACCAAAGAGGCAAATGCCATGTGCTCGCCCATGCCCCAATCCACGGGAACATCACCCCGCCCCATGGCAGCGCGATCGTCATAGACTTTTTTGACCAGTTGGTGGGGGGTGATCGATGATGGCAAAGTGGTGATTTTTTCCGCCAATCGCTTCCACTCCGCCAGGGGAATGGCCGTATCACCGGCATCGGTCCATTTTTTCCCCAAGTAAGGAGACCAATTCACTGTGAATTTGGTTTTGAAATTGGTGAGGACAGGGTCTGATGTGTGCTTTCCTTCATCCAGGGCCTGTCGGTAGGCCTTGACCATGTCGTCGCCCAGTTGGTCGCCCAGACCCTGAGTCGCCAATTTATCGGCGTAGTGTTTTCTGGTTCCTGGATGCGCTGATATTTTTTTATACATCAAAGGTTGGGTCAAGCTGGGGGTGTCTTGTTCGTTGTGACCCAATTTTCTAAAGCAGGTGATGTCTACCACCACATCTTGCCGAAAAGTCATTCGAAACTCGAGGGCCAATTGGGTCGCCAACACGACGGCCTCGGGATCATCGCCATTCACATGCAACACCGGGGCCTCAACCATCTTGACGATGTCGGTGCAAAACACAGACGATCGCATGTCTCTGGGGTCAGAGGTGGTGAATCCAATTTGATTGTTGATGATGATGTGAACGGTTCCACCAGTTGTGTAGCCACGGGTTTGGGCCAAGGCCAAGGTTTCTTGGTTCACGCCCTGCCCACCAAAAGCGGCATCACCGTGCACCAACACGGGCAATACCTGGTCGCCTTTGGGGTCTCCGCGGCGGTCCATACGGGCTCTAACAGACCCCTCCACGACGGGGTTCACAATTTCCAAGTGCGATGGGTTGAAGGCCAAGGACAGGTGAACAGGTCCACCAGGGGTGGTGACATCAGAGCTAAAACCTTGGTGGTATTTGACGTCGCCTGAAGGCAACTCTTCTGGGGCGGTGTGGTCAAACTCGGCAAACAAATCCTTGGGCAACTTGCCCATGGTGTTGACCAGCACATTCAAACGGCCCCGGTGGGCCATACCAATCACAACCTCTTGGACGCCAAGGGCACCAGCACCTTGGATCAACTCATCCATGGCTGCAATAAAACTCTCACCGCCCTCCAAAGAGAAGCGTTTCTGACCCACATATTTGGTGTGTAAAAAACGCTCCAAGCCCTCTGCCGCCGTCAACCGATCCAGAATGTGCTTCTTCTTATCGGCGGTGAAATTGGGCTTGCTGCGAATGCTTTCTAACTTTTGCTGCCACCAACGTTTTTGGGTCATGTCAGAGGTGTACATGTACTCTGGGCCCAAAGTCCCGCAATACGTGTCACGCAGTGCGTTGATCAGCTCACGCAAACTCATCCGATCGCGCCCGAAAAATGTATTGCTGGTGTCAAAGATGGTTTCTTGGTCAGCGTCCGAAAAACCATAAAAGGATGGATCCAACTCAGGAATATGCGGACGCTCCGTGCGTTGAAGCGGGTCTAAATCGGCCCACCTTTGCCCCACATTTCGGTAAGCTGCAATCAACTGCTGAGCCGCCGTGCGTTTGCGCCCCATCTCCATGTCGTTGCTGGCCATGACCACACGGGTTCCGCCCGACTTGGCACGCTCAGCAAATGCATTGACCACCGGCAAATGCGCCACATCTTTGGCTTGACTGCCATCGACCGCAGTCACGTGCTGCAAAGCGTCAAAATATGAACGCCATGAGTCAGGAACGCTGCCAGGGTTGGTGAGGTAATTTTCGTACATCTCTTCGACATACGGGGCGTTGCCACCAAACAGGTAGGTATTGCCAGAATAAGATTGATAGACGGATGCGCCGCCTTGAGATGGATCACTCATTTCGCTGACCTCCGCACCCCTTGAGGGCGCATAAGCTGGTTGAAAAAAACCTTCCGCGACACGGCTAAACCGATTGGCGGATGCGACTGTGGCTAGGAAGGGCCAAAGTACAGCTGGCATTGTGCCATTGATTTTTTGGGCCAGCCCTGGTTCAATGGTTATCGTCACCTGCCTGTTGTCAACCCACTTGTTGTTTAACCTGCTCCAAAGCGCTGGGGTCTTCCATGGTGGTCAAGTCACCAGGATCGCGTTTTTCGCAAACAGCTTGTAATGCACGGCGCAACAGTTTTCCGCTGCGGGTCTTGGGCAAAGCAGACACCACGAAGATGCGCGAGGGTCTGGCCACGGCACCCAACTGGGAATCAACCAGTTTCATGATTTCGCCCTCAAACCTCAACTTGGAAGCATCCGTTTGAAGTTCACTGGTGTCTCTGGGGATCACAAATCCCATGGCGACTTGGCCTTTGAGCTGATCTGCCACGCCAACCACAGCAACTTCAGAAACATTGGGGTGGCTGGATATGCTTTCCTCGATCTCGCGGGTGCCTAATCGATGGCCTGCGACATTGATCACATCGTCGGTCCTGCCCAAAATGAAATAGTAGCCATCTGCATCCCGGATTCCCCAATCGAAGGTGGAATAGACTTGTTTGCCTGGCACGCTGGTCCAATATGTGTTGACAAACCGTGCGTCATCTTGCCAAACGGTTTGCATGCATCCAGGCGGCAGGGGACCCTCAATGGCAACAACCCCTTTTTGATGGGGTTCCACCAGCTCTTGACCGGTGGTTTCGTCAAAGAGTTTGATGTTGTAGCCATACATGGGTATGCCGGGACTGCCAAACTTCGTGGGTAAATTTTCAACACCGCTGGGCACCGTGAGGATGGGCCATCCTGTTTCGGTTTGCCAATAGTTGTCGATGATGGGCTTACCCAAACTGCTTGAAATCCACTGGGCAGTTGGCTCGTCCAAAGGCTCGCCCGCCAAATAAAGGGCGCGCAAGCTAGACAGGTCGTATTTGGACAAGAAGGCTGGGTCTTGTTTCTTCAACACACGCACAGCGGTGGGCGCACTGAACATGATGTTGACCTTGTATTTTTCAACCAATTTCCACCAAATGCCGCCGTCTGGTCGGATGGGCAATCCCTCATACATGATGGTGGCCATGCCCGCCATCAAAGGTCCATAAATGATGTAGCTGTGTCCAACCACCCAGCCAATATCACTGGTTGAGAAATAGGTTTCCCCTGCTTTTGCATTGAAAATATGCTTCATGCTGGCTGCCAGCGCAACCGCATATCCCCCCGTGTCGCGCTGAACACCTTTGGGCTTTCCTGTGGTGCCCGATGTGTACAGGGTATAGCTGGGGTGGGTACTGTCCACCCACACACAATCTACTTTTGCATGCATGTGGGTTTGCCGCAACCGGTGGTAGTCATGGTCGCGTACAGGGTGGTTCATGTATTTGACCAGACCTCGATTGACCATCACAACGGCCTCAGGTTGGTGACGGCTCAAGGCGATGGCCTCGTCCAGCAATGGTTTGTAGGGCACCAATTTACCGCCACGCGAACCCGCGTCCGCACTGATGACCATACGTGGCGTTGCGTCCTCAATGCGGGTTGCCAAAGAATGGGACGCAAAACCTCCAAAGACCACGGAATGAATGGCACCTATGCGTGCACAAGCCAACATGGCAAAAGCTGCTTCAGCGATCATGGGCATGTAAATCAATACCCGATCACCCTTGACCACACCCAAACTTTGCAATATGGCCGCCATTCGATGAACCTCTTGGCTCAGCTCCCCAAATGTGTAGACCTTTTCGACATCCGTCTCGGTCGACACAAAAATCAAGGCGGGAGAATTTTCCTGCGCTGGCAAATGTCGATCCACCGCGTTGTGACAAAGATTGGTGGTGCCCCCAGCAAACCATTTTGCAAACGGTGGATTTTGATAATTCAAAATCTCAAGCGGAGAGGTTTTCCAATCTATCAACAAGCTTTGTTCACGCCAGAATTCTTCGGGCAGGTTCAATGATTTTTGGTAAAAATGAGCGTATTTATCCATCGGAAAGTCTCCACTTTTTGTCATGACAGATGATGTCCATCAGCCTCTTTCATTGAACTGACTGAGGACCCTTTTCGCACGAATCGTTTTAAAACTTGGCCAGCGCCTGCATCACCGCCATGCTTTCTGAGGCCTTGCTGGAGCGCAACCACTCCATGCACAACATGTCAACCGTTGTCAGCTCGACGCCGGCTGCTGCCAATCGATCAAATGCGGCATCCCGATCTCTGGGCTGAATCGCAGTACAAGCATCGACAACGGCAATGGGCTCGTAGCCCAAATCTATCAAATCCAGTGCGGTTTGAACGATGCCCACATGAACTTCGCAACCCGCCAAAACAATGACGGGCCTTTGAGGTTCTGAGTGATCAGCCGGTTTTTGTAGGTGTTTGGGCAAACTCCGCGCATTCCCAACCGCAGGCATGCGAACGGGGTTGAGGTGTGGGGCCAAAATGTCTGAAGCGCTGAACAGGGCGCTTTCCATCGGCCGATCGCAAAAGGGTTGGCAGGCCTTCATGTATTCGCCCCAAACCTTGGGCATGTGAACCACCGACCAAGTCGGTATCTGAAAGATGTGAGCGACGCTGGCCAACTTTTGAACTTGTGCGAGAAATTCTTCAGGGTCTGTGCTTTTGGCGCACACATCTTCCTGACAAGACAAGAGAACCAACTGAGCGTCATTTTTATCGAATAGCATCGAATATCCCCAAAGCATTTGTAAAACAAGGCCGTCAGGGAGAGTGACCCCACCCCAACGCTAAAAACCGCTACTGCCGACTGTGCAATGTGGAAGACAATAGCATCCACCCATCCAACTCTAACTCTTTAAACATGCATCACGACCTGCCCCACCAACGCACTGGACGCTTGGCCAATTTTATTTTTGCCAGCCGCTGGCTTCAACTGCCCCTTTACCTGGGCTTGGTTTTGGCCCAATGCGTGTATGTTTACCACTTTTGGATTGAACTGATCCATCTGATGGAGGCCGCTTTTGGCAGCCAGACCGCTGTGCAAGCTTTGGTCGGCAGCATTGGCTACAAAAGCGCTGGCGCTTTAGAAGGGCTGAATGAAACCCTGATCATGCTGGTGGTTCTGGGATTGATTGACGTTGTCATGATTTCAAACTTATTGATCATGGTGATCGTGGGCGGCTATGAAACCTTTGTGTCGAGAATGTACCTGGAGCATCACCCGGATCAACCTGAATGGCTCAGCCATGTCAACGCCTCTGTGCTCAAGGTCAAGCTGAGCACCGCCATCATAGGCATTTCATCCATCCACTTGCTGAAATCTTTTATCAACGCCGAAAACTACAGCGAGAAAGTTTTGCTGTGGCAAACGCTGATTCATGTCACATTTTTGCTCAGTGCACTGGCCATCGCATGGACCGACCGATTGATGCATCACGCCGCGCCAGCGCCAAACATGAACCCACATTGACAAATGCCCGTCTCATTGGCGCGATGACAGGTCAGCTATGGACATCAAGCCGATGTGTTTTTGTGATTCACCCATTGAAAAGGTTGTTGATACAACCAAATAGGCCGGTTTTCGCTGGCCTGGCCCACAGCGGTGGGCACCAGACCCTGGGCCTCAAACTCTAAACTGACCATCCATGCGCCGCGCTTGAGTTCTTGAGATGCCTTCACGGCAGCGCGCTCCATGGTTTCGGGTCTTTGAAACAGATAGACCATATCGCATTCGGCCCAAGAGGCCTTCCAAATATCTGCAAACCATATGCGGGCCCAAGGGCAACGAATGGCACAGAGCCATCGCAATGGCCAACTGGCATCAATCCCCCAGAAATCTGCGCTGGGGTATGCCAAGCGCAAGGCCCTCAGGCCATCACCCAAACCACAGCCTGCATCCATGATGACTGCGCCGTCTTTTAAGGGGGCTTGAAGAGGCAATTCCCTCAGAGCGTTCAGTGGTGTCGGAAACAAAGGCGCATCACGCCAGGAGTGAATGGGGTAAATCAGCAAGGCCAAAACCAAAGGCAACAGCCAAGCCCAAGCGGGCAAGGGCGCGGAGGAAGAAATCCACCACGACATAGGAAATCCCAAAGCCAAAACCACTTGCCGCATCCGCGTACCGCCCAATACGCTGCAAAAAAACCCTGTGGCAGTAGCGACCATCCAGGGCCAAGGCGATTGCAAAGGTGTGTTGTTGAGCAGGGTAAAAATCAGCCATGTGCCAGACCAGATCAAGAGCGCTGGTATCGGCCATGTCAGCAACCGAAGCACTGTCTTAACCGCGTTTGTTCAATTGGCCGACGAATTCACCGCCCTTTTCAATTTCGATTTCTGAATAGTCCAATTTACCAGTGACCTTGCCACTTTGGCGAATCACCAATGACTCTTGACATTCGACGGTATCGCCAAGTTGGCCCAAAACATCTACCCGTCTGGCCTTGAGTTTTCCATGGACTTTGCCGGTGGAGCCAACCAGGACCTCATCGGCCGTCAATTCGCCTTCAATGGTGCCATGCACAGTGGCCTTTCCAGGAACATGCAATACACCCCTGGCAATGACACCAGAACCAATGGTCAAACTCGGTAAATCGTTTGCAGAAGTGGCCATATCAACAACTCAATTAAAAAATTAATGATCAATCAAATGAACAGAAGGTATCCATTGAGCGTGCAGAAGACACCCAATCCCCCCAAAGTCAATGAAACACCGAGCAACAAACCCACGCCCGTGATCAGTGCCACGGAGGTGAGAACAATTGAAATTTGCAGCAACGCCTCTGCATAGTCAAACCAGGGGTCACGGCGCAACGCCAGGTCACGCTCATGCTCATGCGATTTGGCCAGCAGCATCAATTCTTTTTTGCCTTCTTTGGTATCAGGTTCAGACTCATACCTTTCGATGTTCTTTTTATAAGACTGCAATTTACCTTCGACCAGCTCGCGGGTTGCCGGGCTGAGTTTTTCTTGCGCCAAAATCACTTGGAAGTCATCGGCCGCCAATTTATAGCTGGTTTGCCGAATATTTTTAGCTTGATAGAAAGCATAAGCATTGGACGCCAAAATATTGTGCATCGTTGCCTCTTTGGAGGCATTGCTCCCACCCAAGCTGGCCAGGGCAAGAACCATGGCCAACAAAGATACCAGCAGCGCACAACGAGATTTAAATGGATCCGAATGCGTTTCCAATAGCTCTTCTGGGTTGGCAGATTCCATCAAAACCTCTTACGATTAAAACCCAATGCTATCAGCAGTGAGCTTGTCTTTTCAAGAAATGAAATAGGCGGGTTGATCAGGAAGCAAATGCAGACGTAAACATGGCAGTGGAGTTACTGCAACATTCCGAGGAATGTTCATTTGAAAAGTGATAAAACAGATCTCATCGGCTCTGCCAAGCTTGCAAAAAATTCATCAGAAATGGGCGTCAAATGAATTCAAATTAGCGGAACGTCAATGGGAAAAAACATTTCTCGGGGGGAATAAAAATCAACCGAAAGTTTTAATGCCCACTTGTTTCATTTCGCCACGGAATTGACCACCACGTTCGATTTCAATTTCGGAGTATTCAATGGCACCACTGACTTTACCCGTTGAGCGAATCATCAAATGGTCTTTGCAAGTAATCACCTGATGGAGTTCGCCTTGCACATCTATTTTGCGAGCGGTGATCAAACCCGTTATTTTTCCAGTTGGGCCAATTTCGAGCTCATCAGCCGTTAGGTCCCCGTCCACGGTACCGTTGATCACGGCTTTACTGGGAACATTCAGTGAACCTTTAAAGGTCACACCTTGACCAATGGTAATGCTTTGGTTATCTAACAGTGCATTCGACATGTTCATCTTTCAGGTCAAAAAGTCGGTCAAGACTGGAAATTGTTTCATTCAGGGACAATTGAATCGAACCATTGTATGGCTCATTTGTGGGCCATATGCAAACTTGGGGTTAATTTTTGTCGGGCAGGCACAACTTTTTTGTCATAAAAAATATTCAGACCGATCCGCTCATCAAAGTGATCATATACCTGCTTCGCCATGCACACGCAACATGATCTTGCCAATATGAACGGAAGATTCCATCAGGGCATGGGCCAGAGCAGCGTCGTCGATATTAAAAACACGGTCAATGATGGGCAAAGCCTTGCCCTGGATCAGCAACGGCCAAACATGGTCTCGCAATGCAAGGGCAATCAGCGCTTTGTCTTCGTTGGAACGCGGCCTGAGGGTGGAGCCTGTGTAAGTAATGCGCTTGATCATCAACGAAGTGAGATCCAAATTGACCTTGGCGCCCTGCAAAAATGCAATTTGAATCAATCGGCCCTCAACCGCCAAGGCTTTGAGGTTGCGCTCGACATAGTCTCCACCGACCATGTCTAAAACCATGTTCAAACCTTGTCCTTGGGTCAACTGGAGGGCCTCGGTCACAAAATCCTGTACCTTGTAGTTGATCGCTGCATCGGCCCCGGCTTTCAGACAAGCCATGTTCTTTTCGTCATGACCCGTTGTGCAGTAAACCGTGGCGCCAAATGCTTTGGCCAGTTGAATGGCCGTCAAACCAATGCCTGACGAGCCCCCATGAACCAATAAGGTCTCTCCGGCTTTGAGGTGCCCCCTTTGAAATAAGTTCACCCAAACAGTGAAATAGTTCTCAGGCAAAGCAGCGGCTTGCAACAAACCCATGCCCAGGGGGATGGGCAAAACTTGCGTGGCAGGCACAGCAACGAATTCAGCATATCCACCCCCATTGCACAAAGCGCATACCCGGTCCCCCACAGACCATCCTTTGACGCCCTCACCCAAAGCCTCTATGTGACCAGATACTTCCAAGCCCATGATGGGTGAAGCGCCCTTGGGTGGCGGGTATCTACCGCTGCGTTGGGCGCAATCAGGCCGGTTAACCCCGGCGAAAGCGACTTTGATCAGCACCTCACCGGGCTTCACATCCGGCATATCGGTTTGCGCAGAAACCAGGACTTCAGGGCCGCCACCCGCACCATGTGATATGTATTTCATCAAACGACTCGGCGGTTATTGGCACTGACCTTGGCACGACCGGTCAAAAGGGCGCCGACCAAAGTTTCTGCCTTGGCTTGATTCCAATCAAGTAACTTAATGGGGCTCTCCTGAAAGGCTTCATTTGTTTTTTTCTTTACCACGCGGTATGACCACGGTGGTCACGGCAGCGCGCATGGGCTCTCCAGTCAGGCCCTTGGGTGCAGAAGTGTCCTTCTTGGGCTTTTTGCTTTCTTTGTTGGACTTTTGTTGACCTTTTGCCATTTGAAATTCCTCGGAATGTTGGCCCACATCGTGCGGACATGGAAGACAAGTCTACCCCTTCTTATGAAACAATCACAATTCTCTACGCAAGAGAATTCATCAATCCAGTCAGCTGGAGTGGCAAGTCGATTCAGGGTTTTCACTAAAACCTTTCCCACTATTCAGTGGTCTACTGATTTCACGATAATCCATCACCAAAGCCATATTTTTTTCCCAAGGAGACAACCATGAAGGTCGATATCACCGTTAACGGACGGGCACGAACCATTGATGCGGCCCCCAACCTCTTATTGGTCCAGGCCATTCGCGAAAACTTAAAACTGACTGGGACCCATGTCGGCTGCGACACGGCCCAGTGTGGTGCTTGCACGGTGATCGTGAACGGCAATGCCGTGAAGTCATGCAATATTTTGCTGGCACAAGCGCAAGGTGCGCAAGTCACCACCATTGAGGGATTGGCCGATGCAGATGGGACCATGCATCCCATGCAGTCCGCCTTCAAAGACTGTCATGGCCTGCAGTGCGGTTTTTGCACGCCCGGAATGGTCATGAGCGCGATTGACCTGTGCAAACGCCATCCAAATGCCAGTGAACAAGTGATTCGCGAGCAGCTGGAGGGCAACTTGTGCCGTTGCACCGGCTATCAAAATATTGTCAAGGCCGTGCAGCAAGGTGCTGCCGCCATGAAATCTTGAAATAAAGAAACCACAGGAGACAACCATGGGTGCATCAGATTTCGCAAAACTTCCTCACATTGGAGAGTCCTTTTTGCGCAAAGAGGACTACCGTTTTTTAACCGGCGCAGGTCAATACACCGACGATATTGACTTGGCCAATATGTCACATGCCGTCTTTGTCCGCTCACCGCACGCACACGCAAAGATCAAAAGTATTGATAAAAAGGCAGCCTTTGCTGCACCAGGTGTGATTGGAATACTCGACGGGCAAGACGTGGTCGACGCGAAAATCAATGGCTTGCCCTGCGGCTGGTTGATCACCGATACCGATGGTCAACCCATGAAAGAACCGCCCCACCCCATCTTGGCCCACGACAAAGTGCGCTATGTGGGTGACCATGTGGTCATGGTGGTCGCCGAAACATTGGAAGAAGCCAAAAACGCTGCCGAACTCGTGACCGTTGAGTACGATGTTTTGTCGGCTGTGGTCGATGTGCGCGATGCAAGCAGCGCCGCTGCCTTGCACGACGCTGCGCCCAACAACCACTGTTACAAATGGGCCATCGGTGACAAAGTGCAAGTGGACGCCGCATTTGCCCATGCCGCCCATGTGACACAACTGGATTTGGTCAACAACCGATTGGTGCCCAATGCCATGGAGCCGCGTGCTGCCATTGGCTCCTACAGCCGCGCCAACGACGAATACACGCTGTGGGTTTCCAACCAAAACCCCCACGTGGAGCGGTTGCTGATGACGGCTTTCGTCATGGGTTTGCCTGAACACAAAGTTCGGGTCATCGCTCCCGATGTGGGCGGAGGTTTCGGATCCAAAATTTATTTGTATGCTGAAGATGTCTGCTTGACATGGGCGTCTAAAAAACTCAACCGAAATATCAAGTGGACCTGCGACCGATCCGAAGCATTTTTGAGCGATGCCCATGGCCGAGACCATGCCAGCCATGCTGAAATGGCCATGGACAAAGACGGGAAGTTTTTAGCCCTGCGCGTTCACACCCATGCCAACTTGGGTGCCTACTTGTCCACCTTTTCAACCGCCGTTCCCACCATTTTGTACGCCACCTTGTTGGCTGGGCAATACACAACCCCTCAGGTTTACGTCGAGGTGGATGCATGGTTTACCAACACCGCACCCGTTGACGCCTACCGTGGCGCAGGTCGTCCAGAAGCCACCTATTTGCTAGAACGCCTCGTCACCCGTGCCGCCTGGGAAATGGGTTTGACACAAGATGAAATTCGCAAGCGCAATTTCATCACCCAGTTTCCTTACCAGACGCCGGTTGCGCTGCAATACGATATTGGTGACTATCACGCCTGCATGAATGAGGCGCAAAAACTGGCCGATGTGGCGGGTTATGCACAACGTCAAGCCAGCAGCCAATCCAAAGGCAAATTGCGCGGCATCGGATACTCCAGCTACATTGAAGCGTGTGGCATCGCCCCGTCCAACATTGCTGGCGCGCTGGGTGCCAGGGCAGGTCTTTTTGAGTGCGGTGAAGTTCGCGTGCACCCCACCGGGAGCGTCACCGTTTTCACCGGTTCGCACAGCCATGGGCAAGGGCACGAAACCACCTTTGCCCAAGTCGTGGCTGCCAGATTGGGCATTGCCGTTGAAGCTGTGGACATCGTGCACGGTGACACAGGCCGGGTGCCATTTGGGATGGGCACCTATGGTTCACGCTCGATCTCTGTCGGTGGGGCCGCCATCATGCGAGCTCTGGACAAAATTGAAGCCAAGGCGAAAAAGATTGCGGCCCATTTGATGGAGGCATCCGATGCCGATATTGAGTTTGCCAATGGCGAGTTCAATGTCAAAGGAACGGACAAGAAAATCACCTTTGGACAAGTGGCCCTGACCGCCTATGTGCCACACAACTACCCGTTGGACAAACTCGAGCCGGGATTGAATGAAACGGCTTTCTACGACCCCACCAACTTCACGTTTCCAGCCGGCACCTACATTGCCGAAGTCGAAGTGGATCCGTCAACTGGTGTTGTAAAACTCGACCGCTTCACAGCCGTGGACGATTTCGGCACCATCATCAATCCCATGATTGTTGAGGGCCAAGTCCATGGGGGTTTGGTGCAGGGCATTGGCCAAGCCTTGATGGAGAATTGCGTTTATGACAAAGAAACAGGGCAATTGTTGACCGGCTCCTTCATGGACTACACCATGCCCCGTGCGGATGATTTCCCTGCTTTCACTTTGGGTCATGTTTGTACCCCCTGCACCCACAACCCCCTGGGAACCAAAGGGTGCGGCGAAGCCGGCGCGATTGGCTCGCCACCCGCCATCATGAATGCTGTTTTAGATGCCTTGGCGCCTTTGGGCGTGAAAAACTTAGATATGCCTGCAACGCCCCATCGCGTTTGGCAAGCCATTCAAGCCGTCAATACTTAAAGATCAAAGGAATCAACATGTACGCTTTTACCTACGAACGCCCAGCCACCATCCAGGAGGCAAGTCAGCAAGTGGTCAATGGGGCGCAAGCCCTGGCTGGCGGCCAAACGATGCTGGCCGCCATGAAACAGCGCCTCATGCAGCCCGAGAAGTTGGTCGACTTGTCACAAATCAAGGACCTCCAAGGCATCAAAAAAGACGGCAATACCCTGGTCATTGGTGCCATGTGCACTCACCAAACCGTCGAAAACAATACAGATGTGAAGGCGCATATCCCTGCCATTGCGGCATTGGCCGGGGGCATTGGTGACCGGCAAGTGCGCGCCATGGGAACCATCGGTGGGTCTGTTGCCAACAACGATCCGGCAGCTTGCTATCCCAGCGCGGTATTGGCATTGGATGCCATCATCCACACCAATCAACGAACCATCAAAGCAGGTGATTTCTTCAAAGGCATGTATGCCACCGCTTTGAACAGCGGCGAACTCATCACCGCCATTGCATTTCCCATCCCCAAACGCGCAGCTTATGCCAAATTCAAGCAAGCGGCATCCCGCTTTGCATTGGTCGGCGTCTTTGTCGCCGACACTGGCAACGGCGCCCGCGTAGCAATCACGGGCGCCAGCAATGGCGTGTTTCGCCATTCCGGCTTAGAGGCTGCCTTGACCCAATCTTTCACGGCTGAAGCGGTTCAAAACGTCGCGATCGATGCCAACCCACTCAACAGCGACTTGCACGCCTCTGCCGCCTATCGCGCCAATTTGATCAAGGTGCAAACACAGCGTGCGGTCCAACAGGCGATCGGATGACACCTGTTCCCGCGCTGGACTCGATTGACGGTGTCACCCAAGCCTTGGCTGGCGCGGGATACCAAGCCCACCGCAGGCTGGCCACTGCTGTTTTTTTAAGCCTGCGCCTGCAACGACCTTTGCTTTTGGAGGGCGAGCCAGGTGTTGGCAAAACTGAACTGGCAAAAGCCTTGTCGCAGGTGTTGCAACGGCCTTTGTTGCGTCTGCAGTGCTATGACGGCATGGAGCAGCGCGAAGCGCTGTATGAATGGAATCACGCTGCACAGTTGTTGCACATGCGGGCGGCCCAAGACCGCGCAAAGGTGGATGATGTGGAGCGTGAGTTGTACCAATCCAAATACCTGATTCGCCGGCCACTGTTGCAAGCATTGCAAACCCCTGCACCTGGCGCCGTTTTGTTGATCGACGAAATTGACCGCGCCGATGAGCCCTTTGAAGCTTTTTTATTGGAATATTTGGGGGAATATCAGGTCACCATACCCGAGTTGGGAACGATCACCGCCGTCAGCTCGCCAGTCACCATCTTGACCAGCAACCGCACGCGTGACTTGCACGATGCCGTCAAAAGACGTTGCCTCTACCATTGGATGGACTACCCTGAAAGAGAGCAAGAGTTGGCCATTCTGCGCGCCAAGGTGCCCCAAGCCAGCCAAACTCTGGCCGAACATGTCGCCCTATTTGTATCACGGCTGCGCAGCCAACCTTTTTCAAACGCATTTCAACGCGGCCCTGGCATCGCTGAAAGCGTAGAGTGGGCCAAGGCTTTGGTGGCCTTGGACACCTTGCAGCTGGATCCCGAGGTGGTTCATGACACCGCGGGTATCTTGTTCAAACAGCGAGAAGACATCGCTGCCTTGCAGCCCATGATCACTGACTTATTGGCCCCCGAAGCTGCCAGTTAACAGTTAAACGGTGTCGTTTCATGCAACTCGGTGACGCCAGAACCGGCAAATTGGCCGACAACATTGCCGCCTTTGGAAGGGCACTGAGGCGTGCTGGTGTCCCCATGGACAGCTCGCGCATTGCCTTGGCACAGACGGCGGCCATGCTGATTGGCTTAGACCGCAAGGATGATTTGGCTGCGGCGCTGGAATGCGTCATGATTGGCCAAGAGCAAGACCGAACCGTTTTTGCCCAAATGTTCGAGGCCTTTTTTCGAAATCCTGAATTGGCCCATAAGTTACTGGCGCAAATGCTCCCCCAAGCCCAAGAATCCGCCAAAGCGACGGTCCCCAGGCGCGCCAGGGTACAAGAAGCATTGCGAGCGGTGTCACAGGCCAAAAATCGCTCTCTCGCAAAAGATGAAGAGGTTGAGTTGGATGCGGCCATGAGTGCCAGTCAAGCCATCCGCTTGCACCATGCCGACTTCCAAAGCTTGAACGCCAGTGAGTACCGATTGTTAGAGCAACTCGCCAGATCGATTCCATTGGCGTTGCCCCATGTCAAAGGGCGACGCACCCAAACAGGCCCCATTGGTCACCGAATGGATTGGACGCGTGCCATGCGAGATGCAGCGCGCCAAGGTGGAGAGTTGATCCGCTTGCCACTCCTGCAGCGTCGCAAACAGCCCTTGCCACTGTTGATATTGATTGATGTTTCAGGCTCCATGGAGCGCTACGCACGCTTGATGTTGGCTTTTTTGCATCAATCCACCCGACAAGTTCCCCGCAGTGTGTTTGCTTTTGGCACCGAGTTGACGGACCTGACCGGCCCATTTCGCATGGCAGATACCGATGACATGCTTTTGGCCGTCAGTGAAAAGATTCCAGATTTCGCAGGTGGCACACGCCTGGGCCTGTCCTTGGGTCAGCTTCGGGCCCGCCATCAGCGACAATTGACGGGTCGCAGAACAATTGTTTTGCTGATCACCGATGGTTTGGACACAGGGTCAACAAGTGACTTGTCGCAAGAATTGGCTTGGCTCAAAAGGCACTGTCGCAAATTGCTATGGCTCAACCCTTTGCTTCGCTTTGATGGTTATGCACCCATCGCCAGCGGTGCGCAAGTGTTGAATCGCCATGCGGATGGCATGGTTGCCATTCACAACATGGCAAGATTGCAAGACTTGGCCCAAGCCATCATGCGTTTACTGAAAACTTGACAGATTGGATATCGAACATGGACATGCAAGGCACCCGCCAACTCGCTGCCACCCAGGATCAAGCCTGGGCGGCCTTGAACAATCCAGACATTCTCAAAGCTTGCATACCTGGGTGTGAAAAATTTGAGTTGACTGAAGAGAACTGTTACAACGTGGGGGTGGCACTGCGCATCGGGCCCGTGGCCGCCAAATTCAGTGGCACTGTCAAGTTGATGGACATACAACCGCCTCACGCCTACGCATTGCAATTTGAGGCACAAGGCGGGGTTGCCGGCTTTGGGAAAGGCGAGTCCAAGGTCACCCTCACGCCCAACCCGGAAGGTTGCGAATTGAGCTACACCGTTCACTCAAAAGTAGGTGGAAAAATTGCGCAACTGGGTCAACGCTTGATCGATGGTGCAGCCAAATCTCTGGCCGAGGATTTTTTCAAGCGCTTTGAGGAAGAGTTGCAGAAGTCAAACGCTGCACAAGCGCAAAGTGATTCAAGCTCGCAACAACCCTCAACACCTCCCGCCAACCCCACATCTCGCTGGCTGTGGCTTGCCGCCGCCGTTCTGGCCGGCGCCCTGGCCTGGTCATTGATGCGTTCTTGATGTCAGACTCCCAACCCAAAGGTCGCTGACATGGAAAACTTGGATGTGATGGTGTTGCGCAGCTTGCGCGATTGGCGAATTCAAGGCCACCGCGCGCTGTTGGCCACCGTGGTTCGAACCTGGGGGTCCTCACCCCGTCCCGTGGGGTCCATCATGGCCTTGTGCGACAACGGCTCGGTGGTCGGTTCCGTGTCTGGTGGCTGTATCGAAGATGATTTGATTTATCGATTCACCCAAGCTTATGCCCAGAAGGGCTTGCCCACCGCTGAGCCGGCTCAAATTCCTTCAGGGCCACCACAAAGCATCAAATACGGCATCTCTGCAGATGAGGCCCACCGTTTTGGTCTGCCCTGTGGCGGAACACTGGAACTCTTGCTCGAATTTGATCCTGACGCCCAATCGCTGCAAACCTTGGTGCGAGCCTTGGAGAAGGGGCAACTGATGCAACGCACCACTTTTTTGGCAACGGGTCAGGTTCACATTGAATCGTCTGCCCTGCCCAGCGATTTGCATTTGGACGGTGAGAAATTAATCAACACCTTTGGACCAGAATACAGAATGCTGCTCATAGGGGCGGGTCAGTTGACAGAATATTTGGCAACCATGGCTTTGTTCAATGGCTTTGCCGTCACGGTGTGTGACCCCAGGGATGAATACAGTGGGGCTTGGTCCGTCTCAGGTGTCACGCTCACCAAAGAAATGCCTGATGATGTGGTGTTGAGTTTCCATCCCGATCGGCGCAGTTGTGTGATTGCGCTGACCCACGACCCCAAGCTGGACGATCTGGCCCTGCTAGAAGCCTTGGAGTCGGACGCTTTTTACATTGGTGCCATCGGTTCACGCCGAAACAACTTGGCGCGGCATGAAAGAATGCAAGTGCACATGGGCCTCACAGAACTGCAATTGAAGCGCTTGCGTGGCCCCATTGGTGTCTACATTGGCAGCAAAACGCCAGCAGAAATTGCCGTCAGCATCATGGCCGAGGTTTTGGCCGTGAAAAACGCCGTTCAACTGCCACGCGATATGGATGTGGCCCATGCCAAGAATACCCACGACATCCCGCCCAATGACCCTGGGGCCATCATTTGCCACATGGGAGCCCGCGAATAACTTCTGTCCGAGCCTTTGATTAAAATTATGGCAACATACCACTTGGTTTATTACTTCGCCATCATTTTCAGGATCTCCCCATGAAACGAACATTTTTTAAATACATTTCCATTTTTGTTTTGACATCGGTCGGCCTCGCAGGCCCGGCCTTGGCCCAAACCAAATCAAAACTCACCCAAATTCTGGAGCGCGGAACCTTGCGGGTGGGCACCACCGGTGATTTCAACCCCATGTCCTTCAAAGACACCAGCACCAACAGCCTGGTGGGCTATGACATTGATGCCATGAACCAATTGGCCACAGACATGGGTGTCAAAGTTGAGTTTGTCACCACTGAGTGGGCAACCTTGGTCAACGGCATTGTTTCTGACCGCTACGATGTTTTTGCTGGCGGCTCCTCTTTGAACATGGCCCGGGCCAAGACCGTGGCCTTCACCAGTCCTTATATCTATGCGGGAACGGTTCCGTTGATCAATAAAAAAGATGCAAAAAAATTCCCCACCTGGGAGAGCATCAACAACAGCAATGTCAACGTGGCGGTCTTGATGGGTACCGTTTTTGAACAACAAGCCAAATCGGTTTTCCCCAAAGCCAAAGTTCGCAGTGTTGAAAAACCAGCCACGGGTTACCAAGAAGTCTTGGCCAACCGAGCCCAGGTCACCATCACCAGCAACGTCGAAGCCGCCACGCTGATCAAAAATTATCCTGATTTACAGGTGGTGGGTTCATCTGCTGACATGAAGAACAAGCGTCCCTTTGCATACCCAGTGGTTCAAGGCGATGCGGTTTGGCTGACCTTTTTGAACAACTGGATCGCCTTGAAAGAAGCCGAGGGATATTTCACCACGCTTGAGACCAAGTGGCTGTCATCGAAAAAATAACGCGATACCTGTGCGCCCTGCTGCTTGTTTTTTTTCTAACAGGCTGCGCGGCGAACACCAACGCCTACACCTGGGGTTGGTATATTTTCAATCCCTTTCAAGACAAGGGCGCTTCCAATATTGAGTTCCTGGCGGGTGGCCTCACGGCCACTTTGCTGGTGTCCTTATGCGCCATTGTTTTATCGGTCTTGATCGGGGCGCTGATGGCGCTGGCAGCCTTGTCAAAGCGAAAAGGACTGCAAACTTTGGCAAGGTTTTATGTGGAAATATTCCGCGCCATTCCCTTGTTGGTACTGTTGTTGTGGGTTTTTTACGGCTTGCCTGTGGTTTTGGGCTTGCAACTGGGCGTTTTTGTCGCAGGTGTTTTATCCCTTGCCTTGAGTGACAGTGCTTTCGAGGCAGAGGTTTTCAGAGCGGGAATTCAATCGGTCCCCAAAGGTCAAGTTGAGGCGGCCAAAAGCCTGGGTTTATCTTGGTATCAACAGATGCGGTTCATCGTCGCACCTCAGGCCATCAAAGTCATACTGCCAGCGCTGGGCAACCAGTTTATTTATGTGGTGAAAATGTCGTCGTTGATTTCTGTGATCGGCTTGCCTGAGTTAACCCGCCGCGCCAATGAGTTGAATGTGAACGAATACCGGCCTTTGGAAATTTACAGTTTTTTGGTGATTGAATACCTCTTACTGATCGTGTGTATTTCCTGGTTGGTCAGAAAATTAGAAGTGAAACTGGCCAGGCAGGGGTGAGCACATGAAATTGCAACTCAGCACTTGGCCAGATATTGAGTCTTACTTGACAAGGTCCCAAGGCATCGTGTTGCCCATGGGCTCGACCGAACAACACGGCCCCACTGGCTTGATCGGCACAGACGCCATCACCAGTGAGTCCATTGCCTGGGCCATGCAAGCGCACTGTGATGTGTTGATTGGCCCCACCTTGAGCTTGGGGCCGGCCGCCTTTAATTTGGACTTTCCTGGCACCGTGTGTGTGCGGCCAAGCACCTGGATGGCGCTGGTGATGGACTGCATTCAATCGCTATCCAACCAAGGATTCCGGGCTTTTTATTTTCTCAATGGCCACGGGGGAAATCTGGCGCCCACATTGAGCGCGATCCAAGAGATTCAATGGATGAGAAGCCTGGTCAATCCTGCAGCACCCCCACTTTTTTTCAATGTCAGAAGCTGGTGGGATTTTCCGACCGTGAATGAAATGCGAAAAACTTGGTACGGCGTCGGCGAAGGGATGCACGCCACACCATCTGAGCTGTCCATCACCCGCTTCACCCATCCCGAACATTGCCCCGTGGATGCGCTGCCACCGGCTTCCCCTTTGAATGCCGATTTCTTGCGATCACATGCGGGTGACCAACATGCAGACGCCAAACACCACAGGGCCATTTTTCCAGATGGTCGGGTCGGCTCCCACTCAGCCCTGTCAAATCCAGCGCACGGAAAAGCCTTGCTGGAAGCCGCCGCCCTGGCTGCCAGCCAAGAATATCTGGGCTTGCTCAAAGAGGTCCTGGCGTGATTTTTTACGCCACAGCCTTGTCCAATTACAGTGCCAAGGTGCGCATTGCCCTGTGTGTCAAAGGCGTGGCATTTCAGGAGATAGCGCCGCCAGGCGGTTATCGGTCAGAGAGCTACCGCAAAATTGCGCCCATGGGGACAATACCGGCCCTGCAAGTGGAGGGTCAATTGATCAGTGAGTCTGAGGTCATCTTGGAATACCTGGAAGACCGCTGTCCCGATCCGCCCATGCGGCCCCAAGACCCCTTGGAAAACGCACAACTTCGTTTTCGCTCAAGGTTTCATGATTTGTACTTTGAGCCCTTGGTCCGCAGGCTTTTCAGCCATGTTCCCATGTCAACGAGAAAGCCACCCGAAGTGCTCAATATCCGCGCTGAACTTTTGCAGCGCATGGCGCAAATGAGCGCTTGGCCGATGGCAAGTTCATCTCTCCCCCACCATCAAATCATGCTGGCCGATTGTGGATTTTTGGTCAATATGCCATTGGCCGCTCAGTTGCTGCTGGCTTGTGGAGAAGATGATCCATTTCCCCCGCAATGGATCGATTGGTGGGAAAAAGGCCATCAACACCCTGCGGTGGCCAAAGCCCTGTCACCCTGGAAGCAGGCCACCCAATCGTGGCTTGAGACGCAAGCCAACACCTGAAAGGAAGGCCATGAGCGCTTGGATTCGAATGATCCCTTTGGAAGAAGCCACAGGCAAGCTGAAAGAAATGTATCAACGGGTGACGACACCGCATGGCACGGTTGACAACGTGATGAAAGCGCACAGCCTGCGCCCACACACCATGGAAGGCCACTTGGTTTTGTACAAAAACGTTTTGCACAACCCAGAAAACACCTTGCCATTTTGGTTTTTGGAAGTCATCGCATCTTGTGTGAGCCTGGCCAATCAATGCGATTACAGCTTAACGCACCATTTTGCCAATGCTCGCCGACTGATCAATGATGAAGACCGGTCTGAAAAGATTTGGAACGCATTGCGCACCGACAACTGGGCAGATGCGTTTGAAGGCAAAGAACTGGCCCTGATCAAATACGCCCACAAGCTCACTCTGTCTGTTGGAAAGATGGTTCAAAGCGATATCGAAAATTTACATCAAGCAGGTTGTGATGATGGTGAAATTTTGGAGGTGAACCAGGTGTGCGCTTATTTCAATTATTCAAATCGCTTGCTCAATGGTCTGGGTGTGACCACCCAAGGTGACGTGATTGGCTATTACAAGGAAAAGCCTGCGGAAGGTTTGTGATCGTCGGCTTCAGAAGCCATGATTTTTTGAAGTCCTTGCCGGAAGCGAATCGCGGCGGCATCAACACCCATGGTGGCGACACGACCCGTATTTTTTTTCATGCCTTGGTGAACCGCTTCTAAAACATTTTTATCCTCTAAGAACGCCGTCTTGGCACCTTCTGCGTTGCGCGCTGTGATGTCTTGGTTGTGCGGATCGGTGTTTCTGTGTTGAAGCCAAAAATACAAAGTGTTGTCCGCATCGACTGGCGTCAAAAAATGGTGCGAAACCATCATGTAGGTCTGTGGGTCTTGAAGATCGAAATCAACACCCCCCCTGCCTGCGGGTGTGAAAACGGTTTTGTTGATCGCCCAGCTGGGATAGCGGACTTCGTAGTGTTGCAATCGGTCTGCATGGCCTGTAAATTTGACCAATGCCGCATAAAAAGGAGGGGGTGCCTGGTTTTGAATCCAACGGCTGCAAACGACCGATTTTTCGTCGCTGGTGATCTTGAGTTCGGTCTTATCTGTGCCCCCACCTGCAAATGACGATTGATGTACCCACGCCACATGCGAGGGGTCCAGCAAGTTGTCCACCAACCAAAGATAGTGACATCGGCATAAAAAAGAATCACCCTGGGTGATGTGCCAAGCAGGGTCCTCGAAATGGTCTATGTGCGGAATGTCTTCTTGGCGAGCCAGTTCTGCAGATCCCATCCAAATCCAAATCAACCCCCATTTTTCAGCCACGGGGAAACTTTTGACACAGGCAAATGCGGGAATGCGTTCTTGGGTAGGGGCTTCAACGCAGGTCCCGGTGCGATCAAATGTCAGGCCGTGGTAGCCGCATTCCACATGATCGCCCTTCAAACGCCCCATGGACAAGGGTAACTTTCGGTGGGGACAGGCATCTTCCAAAGCCACGGGCACACCACGCCCATCTCGGTAAAGCACCACTGCTTGCGAAAGCAAGGTCATGGCTTTTAAAGCATGCGACAAATCGCGTGACAAACAAGCCACGTACCACGCGTTATAAACAAAATCACTCAAGACATGACTTTCAAATTTCTATCCAATTGACTGCACATCCAACCACTCAATGGTTTGGCTTCCATGAGGGTGGGCGCTTTTCCAAGAAAGCTTGAAAACCCTCTTGTGCCGCTGGATCCATCATATTGCAGGCCATCACTTGACCCGCCAATTGATAGGCCGCAGCCAGGCCCATCTCCGCTTGTTGATAAAACAAGGCTTTGCCCATTTGAATGGACACAGCAGGTTTTTCGATGATTTTCATGCACAGGTCAATGACCGCCTCCGCCAATGCATCGGAAGATACGCAGCGGTTGATCAGGCCACGCTCCAGCGCTTGTTCTGCTGAAATAAAGTCGCCCGTCAACAGCATTTCCATGGCTATTTTTCTGGAAACATTGCGGGTCAAACCCACGCTGGGCGTGGCGCAGAACAATCCATAGTGAATGCCAGAGACCGCGAAACGCGATGTTTGACTGGCCACAGCCAAATCACACATGGCCACCAACTGACAACCTGCTGCCGTGGCAATTCCATCCACCTGGGCCACCACAGGCTGGGGCAGGCTTTGCAAACCCATCATCAACCGGGAGCACTGAGCGAATAATTTTTCGTAAAAATCGCGATCCGCATGGGTGCGCATTTCCTTCAAATCGTGGCCCGATGAAAACGCCCGCCCCTTTGATGACAGCACCACCACCCGGCATGAAGGGTCGCCCTTGATCAGTTCAAGTTGATTTTGCAAAGCCTGCATCATTTCGCTGGAGAGCGCATTGAAAGACTGGGGGCGGTTCATGCAAATTCTCACAATGCCGGGTTTGGGCGCATCGACCAGCAAGAGGGGACCATCCGTCAACAAAGTTTCTAACATAGCTAACCTTTTAATTCAATATCACGCAGCACAATGTCACAGGTTCCAGGCCGCAAAAGACGCGGAGACTCGCGAGTGGCATCCATGCAACCACCGTTTTGATAAACACCCGAAGGCTCTCGGTATTTTTTCATATCCGCCAGGATGGTTGGCAACCGCTGGGGATCTGCCAGACTTTGCGCCACATGCTTGGCAACCACCGCTTCATCCATGCACCAGATACCCGCATCATCGAGGTAAGCGCCATCCCGCCAGTGAAACACTTCCACGCATTTTTGATCCAAGGAAAAGGGGTTGGCACAGTCCCAAAAATTGCTGAACAAGCCTGCCCCCATGTAAATCACCCAGGAACCTTCGTAACCAGACACATTGCTGGATCGAGGGTCCGGGTTGCGAAACCACACCCGATCTCCGGGAATGTAATGGAACATCGGGATGGGTTCACTTAAACTGCCGTGCTCGACCAAAAATGTCTCGTGAAATGCACCCGACGCAATGGCTTTGATTTGCCACTGATGGTGCAAGTTTTCAAACAACAAAGTGTTGCTGATTTGGGCCTCTTGCGTGATGCCCAACAAAATCACATATTCGCTGGCGCGGTAACAGGAAAACGCGTATTCGCTGCCAGAGAAAGCGGGTTGCGTGGCCAATCGCAATGCCTCAATCAACGGCCGTGATGGTTTGAGGGTAAAGCCCAGATCTTTGTCATAAGACCAGTGGGACATCGGCCTGTCGACAGCCCGGGTATCAAACTTCAATGAAGTTAAATGTGCCGCTTGGGCGATGAATTTTCTGACCCGGATGTGGCTCAAAAGTTCTTCATGGCTGGGAAACATTTGTGGATACGGGCTGCTCAATAAACCCAACAAAATTTCATCCAGCAAAGCTTGTTCAGGGTCGGCATTTTTGAGTTGGACACCGCCCCTGATATTGAGCGTGTTATCAAGCGGCGTGAGCAATTCCCGGCCTTCCCGGCTCAATTGGTAATGCGCCCGAAGACCTCCTGCGCGGGGTTGTATATTGACCTCCAACCACGCGTCCCAAGGGGAATGACGGACCCAGCGCAAGAACTCATCCTGCGCCTCAGGGGCCCAAGCATGGGCCGTTTGGATCAAAATTCCATTTTTCATGCGGATGTATGAAGAAACCTTTTGACCCGTTCAGAAAGAATGATGGGTGCTCACGTCTGAATATCGTTTGAACAATGTGCGCTGTGCTGGTATATCAATATAGCGCCAAACGAACCAACCCAGCGCATTGCAGCATACAAAAATCGCCAGCAACCAAACTTCAAACGGTATTCCCCAACTTTTTAAGCCAGGATAAACACAACTCAAGAGCATCAACATGGCAAAGTGCGACATGAATAAGCCATAGGCGCAATCCCCCATTTTTCTGGCCACGGCAGTCCAAGAATGAGGGGGAATTGAAATGAATTGAGTGCTGAATAGGACCAGTGCCGTCAAAATAGCCACAAACAACCTGGGTCTGGGCTCTATCCAAACGCACAAAAGGGCACCCACCACATACAGCCCCCATATGCCATGACCATTTTTCAATAAATGCCTCGATTGATAGGCCAAGGCGCCCAAAGCATATGTGCCTGCAAAATAAATGGCCCACATATTCCAGTTCGAGTGCAGATTGAAATAACCGAGTGACAGCATGCCCACAGCAACCCACACCCATCGCTTGTCTAAAATCATTCCTCCCCTTGCTGTCCAATGAGACAAGGATGCCAAGCACAAGAACAAAACATACAACTGCAAATCAATGGCGACATACCAAACGCCAGCGGACAGGGCTTCCAACCCAAGGATGTCCTGCAAGAACAAAAAGTTCGCCAGCAAAACCGATGGACCGAGGTGTGCGGGCAACATATCTGGGCTTACCCACGGGTGCATTAAAAGCGCCGCCCCCACGGTCAATGTCAAACCCGCAAAATAAACGGGGGCTAAGCGCAAATAGCGATGGATCGCAAAGCGGGGTATGTTTTGAAAGCCAACCGCTTTTCCATCCAGGCTTTGTGCCGCTAAAAACCCAGCAATGACCAGAAAAACCGACACGGCCCAGGCGCCACAGTCAGAGAAAAAACCAAAAAGCTGAGGCATTTCCGCGTGCCCTCTTTCCGCGATGGGCCCATAAGCAGCCAGGTGGTGAGCGACAATCACCTGCGCGGCCAAGCATTTCAAGAGGCCAATCAACGGAGATGAGGCTTGTAATTTATTCAAGTCATTGACTTTTGTTATTTGAAACTATTTTATACATGCCATCTTGATGTCTCGCGCCGCCTCGTCCTTTCCGATCATTCGCGTTGGTGACCCACTGCCAGAGCCTGAATCAGCGTTGGGGCCAGATTCACCCTACCCCGGCCTGGTGGCAGCAGGCCAAGATTTATCGGCGAGTCGGTTGATAGAGGCTTATCAACAAGGCATCTTTCCTTGGTACAGCCAAGGGCAACCCATTTTGTGGTGGAGCACTGACCCCAGGATGGTGTTGCCGGTGTCCGAGTTCAAATTGCATCGTTCCTTCAAAAAGACCTTGATCAAAACGATTTCTCAAGGTCGCCTGGAGATCAAAATAGACCAGAATTTCGATGAAGTGGTCAGGCTTTGTGCCCAATCGATAAGAGCGGGTCAAGTCGGGACGTGGATTCAACCAGAAATGATGGTGGCTTATCGAGATTTGCACCAATTGGGTAAAGCCCATAGCGTCGAATGCTGGCTGGATGGAAATTTGGTGGGGGGCTTGTACTGTGTAGCGATCGGCAAAGCGGTGTTCGGAGAATCCATGTTTTCTCTGCAAAGTGAAGCGTCCAAAATCGCACTTACAGCGCTGATTTGTTTTTGTCGGCAGCATGGCATCCCATCCATCGATTGCCAGCAACAAACACCCCATTTAAAGTTCATGGGCGCGCGACCCATTTCAAGGCAAGTCTTTTTGAAAGACTTGAAGCTTTTTACCCCGCAGCCGCCTCTGGCCTGGGAGTTCTTCCCCGTATACTGGAATCACATCCTGCCATTCACCCAGCAACTGACGTGACCCATCTCAAGGATTTACCGCTTCAAGCCTTGCAGTTTTATGCAACGGCGCCCTACCCTTGCAGCTACTTGCCACAACTCCAGGCGCGCTCACAGGTTGCCACCCCCAGCCATCTGATCCACAACGATATTTACTCAGAATTGGTGGCCAGAGGGTTTCGCCGCAGCGGCCTTTTCACTTATCGCCCTTACTGCGATGGTTGCCGAGCCTGCATCCCATTGCGCATCGACATCAATGACTTCAAGCCCAATCGAAGCCAACGCAGGGCCTATAGACAACACCAACATTTGGTTCCGCGCATAGTCAATTTGGCCTACCAAGACGACCACTATCACCTGTACCTGAGGTACCAAACCGGTCGACACGCTGGTGGTGGCATGGACCAAGACAGCATTGATCAATACACCCAGTTTTTGCTGCAAAGCCGAGTGAACTCACGCTTGGTTGAGTTTCGGCTACCCACCGAGGATGGCTCTCCTGGCGACCTCAAAATGGTGTCCATCTTGGATGTCCTCAATGACGGCATTTCAGCGGTTTACACCTTTTATGAGCCAGAGGCCCATGCCGACTACGGTACCTACGGCGTGATGTGGCAAGTCGAGCAAGCCAAAACTCTGGGTCTGCCTTATGTCTATCTTGGCTATTGGATCAAAAACAGCCCTAAGATGAATTACAAGGCCCACTTCAAGCCTCACCAAACTTTGGTGGACGGCCATTGGCAAAGCCAAGATTGATCATCCGCTAAAATTGCACAATGCGAAAAATTGATGCACTCAATTCATCCACCCCATCGATTCAGGTCATTGAGCGAATCTTTACCCTGATTGATGTTTTGTCATCTCGCGAAGAGGCGGTTTCACTCAAAGAAATCAGTGAAAAAAGCGGTTTGCACCCCTCGACAGCCCATCGAATTCTCAATGACTTGGCCTGTGGCCGTTTTGTGGACCGACCAGAGGCGGGCAGCTACCGGCTTGGCATGCGGCTATTGGAATTGGGCAACCTGGTCAAAGGCCGCCTGAATGTTCGCGATGCAGCCCTGTTGCCCATGCGTGAACTGCACCGTCAAATACAGCAGCCCATCAATCTCAGTGTGCGGCAAGGTGATGAGATCATTTATATCGAACGGGCTTTCAGTGAGCGCTCTGGCATGCAAGTGGTTCGCGCCATCGGCGGCAGAGCCCCGTTGCATTTGACCTCCGTGGGTAAACTGTTTTTGTCTGTCGATGACATCCAAAAAGTGCGCGCCTATGCCACCCGAACCGGCTTGAATGGTCAAACCCGCAACAGCATCACCCAAATCAACATCCTCGAGCGAGAGTTGTCCAAAGTCAGGCAATACGGCGTTGCACATGACAATGAGGAATTGGAATTGGGCGTGCGCTGCTTGGCCGCGGGCATTTACGATGACCAATCCAAGTTGGTCGCTGGCTTGTCCATCTCCGCCCCCAGCGATCGGATGAGCGATGAATGGCGCCCCAAATTGCAAGCCATTGCACAGCAAATATCTTTGGCTTTGGGCCACAGAAAGCCTTTTTAATTGACAACGCGGGGCACCAGGCCTTTCCATCTTCCACCGCAGAACCACTTTTCCCAACCATGACAACTGGCCCCACCACTGAAGAAGCCTTTATATGGAGCGATAAATTTATCTTGGGTTATCGGCCCATTGATGAAACCCATGAAGAGTTTGTAGATCTGGTCAGGCAAATGGAAGCCGCGGCCGACCCCGATTTACCCCTTCTTTTGGCCCTTTTTGCAGAGCATGCCAAGGCACACTTTGACCTGGAAAACAAGCTCATGGTGGAGACTGAATTCCCCCCCAGGGATTGCCACATTGATGAGCATGCAGCGGTGATGAAATCCATCGAAGAAGTGCTGGCTCTGGTCAACCAGGGGCAATATGCCTACGGGCGCAGTCTGATTGATGAGTTGATCAGATGGTTCCCCTCTCATGCTGACCATTTGGATTCGGCATTGGCCCATTGGATGTGCAAACGAAGCCTGGGCGGAAAACCAGTGGTGTTGCGGCGCAATTTGCAATTGCGCTGAACGCCATGGGGGCGCGCCAACCCTGAGTTTCAACCATCGGTTCTGCCGAACCCGCTGATGGCTCCACGCCATGATGAAAATCCTCAAAGAATTTTTAAAACAAGCCACACAGGTGCGCATGCTGCTCATCACAGCCATGATGTCGTGGGGTGTATTGCAATGGAATTTGCCCAATCTCGGCAACAATTTGATTCCACGCAATTTTTTTGTCGCGGCCATGCTGTGCTTGGCCTGCGCTGCTTGCTGGACACATGTCTTCGCCAGTCGGCAGATCCGGTGGACGCCGGTATGGGGTGCGTTGCTGATTCCTCCGGTGGTGATCGGGCTTCACGCCGCGTCGGTCCCAGTGGGCAGCTTTCCCCACTTCCCTTGGTTAGCGGGTCTGGTCTTGGCTTTGATGGCCTGCTTTTGCATTGGTCTATCGCAAATGGCTTTGAAGCGCTCGCAATGGCGCTCGATCAGCCTGGTGCTGCTGTCAGGCACCAGCTTGCTTTGCGGGGTCACCCTGTTGAGCCCCGAATACTTGGGATGGAATGCCCTGTGGTTTTCATTGCCCCTGCCATTGCGTGCCGCCCAAGGCGGGTTTCAACAACCCAATTTGCTGGCCAGCTTTTTGGCCACCTCGATCATTTTTGCCCTTTGGCAGCAACTGCGCCCTGACTCAACCATCAAAGCTTGGCGGGCCATCGGGTTGCTGACCCTGACCATGCTGCACGTTTTTATCGTGTTCAAGTCTGGGTCTCGGGTGGGTATTTTGGGCCTATCCGCCTCGATGGTGCTACTGGGCATTTGGATCCATATGTACAGCCCCCAAAACAGGCGGTTTGGGTGGTGGTGCCTGATCAGCTTGCTCATGGCAGCGCTGCTGGCAGCGTGGCTGGGGAATGTTGTCGATCGACTGTGGGACGTTTTTCAGGGGCATTCAACAACCTATCGGCTGAGCTTTGTGCATGCCAGCACCCATTTGTGGTGGCAATCACCTTGGTGGGGACATGGGGTGGGGACATTTTCAGAAAAGATCGTTCCGGTCTTTGTGCAGTTGATCGAGGCGGGCAACAGCCTGTTCTACACACCCAATCTGGGTCACCCTCACAACGAAGTTTTATTGTGGGCCGTTGAAACAGGTGCCATCGGTGTTTTGGGGATTGTGGGGCCTTGGGTTTTCGTGATGGTCTGGTTCGGTCTCCAGCAATCTTGGAACGGCCTGGCTTGGTGGGCTTGCTTATTGCCGATCAGCCTGCACCAATTCACCGAATTTCCTTTCCATTCATCCATGGCACACATATGGCTTTGGTGCATGGTGTTGGTATCTGGAATGCCCTCACTTGCATTTCGGCAGGTGCATTGGATGGGGCACAACTGGATCAGAAAAGGAGGCATCACCGCCATCTGTGCTTTTGCATTTGGAGCCGCTTTGATGCTGGTTGACACCGGTTGGGTCAGTTATCAGGCCTGGAAACACCGGCCAGGCTTGATCCATTGGGGGGAAACAAATTTATCGCCCCCCATGAAGCGCGAATTCGATCACCCCATACTCAAGACCTTTGCGACCGATCAATTCAACATTTTAAATATCCCCAAGCGCATGCCTGCGAACGAAAAAACGCCCATCCATGGCTTGTGCAACGATATTTTGGAGATGGGGAAGCGCTGGCAAAACCCCACCCAATGGGCTTTGGAAAAAGAATGCCTGCTCCATCGCCATGACGAATCCGCCACGGCTTTACTCCAACGCAAAGTCAAGGCCTTGACAAAATCGCCCTAAGCCTTGTCCAAGGCTGCATCAGTCACATGCTTGGTGCGCTAGCGTTTGTCATTTCACACCAAAAAAAGGCTTATGTCGCAAAGCGCGACATAAGCCTGGCGGATAAGCAAAAGATTATTAAATCAGGGCCGAATCCAATGTGCCTGCATTTTTCAAAGCCTGAACCCAAACGGGGGATTTACCGCGGCCGGTCCATGTTTGTGACGCATCAGCAGGGTTTTTGTATTTGGGGGCCACTTTTCCACGTGGGCCAGCCTTCTTGACCGCACCAGCGACTTTGGTTTTAGCAGATTTCTTTTTGCCACCGCCCATTGCCGCCGAAATATCAGCAGCAGACAGGCCCGCATCTTTGGCAATGACCAGAATTTTCTCAATGGCACGGGTATGTGTACGGGTTTGCAAAGCTTTTTCACGCTTTTCAAGCGCTTCACGCTCTTTGCGCAATTTGGCGAGTTGTGATGCAACAGAAGTAGCCATGTTCAATATGCTCCTAAGTAAAGTTAAATCCAGAGTTAATCTCATCAGATAATGAAATTCACGAAATTATTTTACATCATCTCTGTTCAATGAGTGCTATTAACAATGCTTTTCAATGCCAATAAACGGACCTCTTGGCGATAACGCGGTTATTTTGGCTACCCATTTGAAAGATGTACGGGTATTTATTTGTGATCACACAGACGGCCAAGAACCATCTTTTAGAAACCACTTTATCGATAAAAATCCTGGCTAACAATTTGGGTAAAATTAAACCTTTTAATTGGGATGATATTCATGAGCACGTTTGCTACGCAATTAAAGTCTGAGATTGGACGCATCGCGAAAAAAGAAACTCGCGCTGAAACAGCTGCCCTCAAAAAGTCAAATGCGCAATTTCGCTCAGACATTGCCGCCCTTAAACGGCGTTTGAGCGAACTGGAGAGCCTGGCGAAGAAGCTCCACAAACAAATTCCTCAAACGCGCACAGTGGAAGCAGCCACCCCCAATGAAAACCTTCGCTTTCGGGTGGACGGTTTTGCTGCATTGCGCAAAAAACTGGGCCTCACAGCCAACGAAATGGGCGCACTGGTCGGCGTCAGCGGTCAATCCATTTACAAATGGGAACAGGGCAAGGCCAAGC
>CAMDJU010000003.1 GCA_945900695.1 Bordetella parapertussis
TCGTCAAACACAAAGCAGTCGCCTTGGAAATGGGCGCCGCCCGTGTCTTCAAAATATTGCAAGATGCCGCCGTCGAGTTGGTACACATCCGTCAGCCCCAATTCGCGCAAGAAGATGGCGGCTTTTTCGCAGCGGATGCCACCGGTGCAATAGCTGACCACGGTTTTGCCTTGCAGGTCGGCCAGGTGTTCTCGGGCGGCCTGCGGGAACTCGCTGAATTTTTCCAAGCCCCAGTCCAGGGCATGGGTGAATTTGCCGTGGTCCACCTCAAACGCATTGCGGGTGTCGAGCATCACCAGCGCTTGGCCTTGGTCGTCATGGCCCTGGGCCAGCCAGCGCTGCAAGTCGCTGGGTGAGACGGCGGGGGCGCGTCCATCGGCCGGAGCGATGGTGGGGTGGTTCATGCGGATGATCTCGCCCTTGACCTTGACCAGAAGCTTGCCAAACGGCTGCTCAGCGGACCAGCTTTTTTTGCCGCCCAAGCCTGCCATGCCGTCTTTGGAACGCAGCCAATGCAAAAAACCTTCCACCTGTTCTTCGGGGCCGGCCAAAAACAAATTGATGCCCTCGGTGGCCAACAAGATCGTGCCTTTGAGTTGTCTGGACGATGCTTGATCTCGGCACTGATCACGCCAAGCCTCTGGGGACGCCAGCGGCGTGAATAAATAGGCAGATATGTTCAATATGGGGTTCACCGGTGAATTTTAGGTGGCTTGGGTGACAAAGCGCCGTGGGGCCTTACCTACAATGCCTGCATGTTTGTTCACCTGCGCTTGCACACCGAGTTTTCCATCGTCGACGGGACCAACCGCGTCGATGATGTGGTCAAGGCTGCGGCCGACGATGGCCAACCCGCCTTGGCCATCACCGATCTGAATAATTTATTTGGCGCCATCAAGTTTTACAAGGCAGCCCAGGCCAAAGGCGTCAAGCCCTTGATTGGGGCTGACGTGTGGGTGCAAGCCTCCGGGCGCGAAGACGCGCCCTTGGGCCGACTCCTGCTGCTGGTGCAAAACCAACAAGGCTATTTAAACCTGTGTGAATTGCTCTCCAGGGCTTGGACCAGTGAGCCCATCAAGGGGCAGTCGGTGATGCGCCTGGCCTGGTTGCAAGAGCTGTCGCAAGGCTTGTTGGCCTTGTCGGGTGCCCAAATGGGTGATGTGGGCCAAGCCCTGGTGCAAGGTGACCGCCAGCGCGCCAGTGACATGGCTTTGCAATGGGCGGGCGTTTTTCCGCACCGCTTTTATATCGAGTTGCAGCGCTGTGGCCGACCTGACGACGAACTGCATGTGCGCGAAGCGGTGCAATTGGCCGCGCGTTTGAAGTTGCCCGTGGTGGCCACCCATGCCGTGCAGTATTTGCAACCCGATGACCACGAGGCCCACGAGGCGCGGGTGTGCATCGCTGAGGGTGAAATTTTGGGCAACCAGCGCCGTGTGCGCCGCTTCACCCGCGAGCAGTACTTCAAGTCCAGCGCGCAAATGCAAGCGGCCTTTGCCGATGTGCCCTCGGCTATAGCGAACGCGGTGGAGATTGCCAAGCGCTGCAGCATCACCCTGGACTTGGGCAAACCCCGCTTGCCCGCATACCCCACACCCAACGGCATGGCCGAAGAGGCGTATTTTCGCCAAGCCTCGGAAAGCGGTTTGCAGGCCCGGCTCGAGCGCTTGTTCCCTGACCCTACCCAGCGTCAAAACCAACGCGCGGCCTATGACGAGCGTCTGGCCTTTGAAATCGCCACCATCGTCAAGATGGGGTTTCCGGGTTACTTTTTGATCGTGAGCGACTTCATCAACTGGGCCAAAAACAATGGTTGTCCGGTGGGGCCGGGGCGTGGTTCAGGGGCCGGCTCTTTGGTGGCCTATGCGCTCAACATCACCGACCTGGACCCGTTGCAGTACAAATTGCTGTTTGAGCGGTTTTTGAATCCCGATCGGGTGTCCATGCCCGACTTCGATATCGATTTTTGCCAACTCAACCGGGATCGGGTGATCGACTACGTCAAGGATAAATATGGACGCAATGCGGTGAGCCAAATTGCCACCTTTGGCACCATGGCTGCGCGCGCCGCGATTCGCGATGTGGGCCGGGTGCTCGACATGAGCTACACGTTTTGCGACGGCATCTCCAAGCTCATCCCCAACAAACCCGGGCAGCACATCACCATTGCCGGTGCGATTGAAGCCGAGCCTGTGCTGGCCGAGCGTTTGGCCAAAGAAGACGAGGTCAAAACCTTGTTGGCCCTCGCGCAAAAACTCGAAGGCCTGACCCGCAACGTGGGCATGCACGCCGGTGGTGTGCTGATCGCGCCGGGCCAATTGACCGACTTTTGCCCCCTGTACCAACAACCGGGGAGCCAAGCCGCGGTGTCGCAGTTTGACAAAGACGATGTCGAGGCCGCTGGCTTGGTGAAGTTTGACTTTTTGGGCCTGGCCACGCTCACCATTTTGGAGCTGGCCCGCAGCATGATCGTGCAGCGCAACCCGGCCAAAAGCGATTTCGCCTTTGAGGGCATTGCGCTGGACGACGCCGCCACCTACAAGCTGTTTTCAGATGGCAAAACCGAGGCCGTGTTCCAGTTTGAAAGCCGAGGCATGCAGGGCATGTTGCGCGATGCGCGGCCCACCCGGCTTGAAGACTTGATTGCCTTGAACGCTTTGTACCGGCCCGGCCCGATGGACCTGATCCCCAGCTTTGTGGCGCGCAAGCATGGGCGCGAGGACGTGGCTTATCCCCACCCGCTGGTTGAGGCGGTGCTGAGCGAAACCTACGGCATCATGGTCTACCAAGAGCAGGTGATGCAGACGGCCCAAATCTTGGGTGGTTATTCGCTGGGCGGCGCCGATTTATTGCGCCGTGCCATGGGCAAGAAAAAAGCCGAAGAGATGGCGCAGCATCGCCAAATTTTTGCCGACGGTGCGTCCAAAAACGGCATCGCTGAGCCCAAAGCGAATGAAATTTTCGACCTGATGGAGAGCTTTGCGGGATACGGCTTTAACAAGTCGCATGCCGCTGCCTATTCGTTGCTGGCCTATCACACGGCCTGGCTCAAGGTGCACCACACGGTGGAGTTTTTCTGCGCCAACATGACGGTGGAGATGGACAACACCGACAAGCTCAAGGTGTTGTTTGAAGACGCCGTCAAAATGGGACTGGCCTTTGAGCCGCCGCACATCAACCGCGGTGGGCACCGGTTTGAGCCGGTCTCCAACACCGTGATCCGTTATGGCCTGGGGGCGGTGCGTGGCACGGGCCAGCAAGCGATCGAGTCCATCGTGGCGGCGCGGCAAGCGGGAGGAGACTTCACCAGTTTGTTTGACTTTTGTGTGCGCATCGACCGCACCCGTGTCAACAAGCGCAGCGTGGAGGCCTTGATCAAAGCGGGTGCATTTGACGACCTGGATTTGAACCGCGCCAGCTTGGTGGCCAGCATTGACCGCGCCTTTGATTTTGCCGCGAGCGTTCAAGCGAATGCCCACCAAGGCGGCTTGTTTGACAGCGCAGACACACAAGCCCTGGGTTCGAGCACCCGTGAGCCCGACGCGGTGGCCCTCACCCCTTGGGGCGTGAAACAGCGTTTGAGCGAAGAAAAAGTGGCCCTGGGTTTCTTTTTGTCGGGGCATTTGTTCGACGAAGTGCAGGCCGAGGTGCGCCAGTTTGTCAAACGCCGCATGGATGAAGTCAGCGACAGCCGCGAGCCGCAAATCTTGTGCGGCATCGTCAGCGACTTTCGCACCATCAATGGCCAGCGCGGCAAGGTGGCCTTGTTCAAGCTCGATGACAAGTCGGCCATCATGGAGGCGAGCATGGACGATGCCCTCTATCAGGCCAGCCGCCAATGGGTGAAAGACGATGAGTTCATCGTGGTGCTGACCAAGGTGCAACCCGACCGCTTCTCCGGTGGCCTGCGCTTGAACGTGCAACAGGTCTGGGGCCTGCCGCAGGCACGCTGCCGCTTTGGCAAATACCTGCGCGTGGTGGTCAACGGCAAGGAGCCGGATGTTGAACGCTTGGTGCGTGATCACCCGCCTCAAAAAGTGGCCACCGATGAGGGCGAGTTTTTGCGTGCGTTGCCGGTGCGCTTGCGCTTGTTGCGCGAGCGGGCCCAGGCCGAGATTGAACTCGGTGAGGCCGCGCGTTTCTTCCCCAGCGACGGGGCGTTGGCCAGTTGGTCAGCCCATGCCCACCAAGGCATGGCCAGCATTGTTTACGATTGAGCCATGTTTTCCACCCTCCCCATGATCATGACCTGGACGCGCATTGTCGCGATCCCCTTGATTTTGTTGGTTTTTTATCTACCCATCACAGAACCAGTGGCAAACTTGATTGCCACCATCATGTTCGTGGTGTTTGCCCTGACCGATTGGCTGGATGGCTACCTGGCCCGCAAGCTCAACCAAACTTCCGCCTTTGGTGCTTTCTTGGACCCTGTGGCCGATAAGTTTTTGGTCTGCGCTTGCTTGCTGGTGTTGGTGCATTTGGGCCGCGCGGATGTGTTTGTGGCCTTGATCATCATTGGGCGTGAAATCGCCATTTCATCTTTGCGCGAATGGATGGCGCAAATGGGTGCCTCTAAAAGCGTGGCCGTGCACATGCTGGGCAAAGTCAAAACCATGGTGCAAATGATCGCTATTCCCTTTTTGTTTTATGACGGCCAGATCGCTGGCGTGCTTGACACCCGCTTGGTGGGGCAGGTGTTGATTTGGGTGGCCGCGGTGTTGACGGTCTGGTCCATGATGTATTACCTGAAAAAGGCCTTGCCCATCATCCGAGCGCACGGCAACTGATGCAAGAGCCCACCACCCAGCCCTGGGTGAAATTCATGCCTGTGGTGTTTGTGTTGATTTGGTGCACGGGTTTTATCGTTGCGCGTTTTGGCATGCCCCATGCCCCGCCCATGGGCTTCTTGGCATGGCGCTACGCTTTGTGCATCGCATGTTTCCTGGCCTGGATTGCCTGGTCACGCGTGGCCTGGCCAACGGACAGCACCCAATGGCGGCACTTGGCTGTCACCGGATTGCTGATGCACGGCGGTTACTTGGGCGGTGTTTGGTTGGCGGTCAAGGCCGGCATGGGCGCTGGCCTGTCGGCCTTGGTGGTGGGTTTGCAACCGGTGCTCACCGCTGTGTGGTTGGCCCACCGCGGCAGTCGGGTGGGGCATGCCCAATGGTTGGGCTTGGCCTTGGGCCTGGCAGGCTTGGTGTTGGTGGTGTGGCAAAAGCTGCACCTCACCACCGAGGTCAGCGCCTGGACCTTGGGCCTGACCGTGACCTCCTTGCTGTGCATCACCACTGGCACCTTGTATCAAAAGCGTTATGTGGCCCCATGCGATGTGCGCACCGCCAGCGCGGTGCAATTGATGGCCGCTTTGCTGGTCACCTGGCCCTTGGCGGCGATGGAGACCGAGGCCATTCAATGGGTTCCCCAATTGGTGGGTGCCTTGGCTTGGTCGGTGCTGGCCTTGAGCTTGGGGGCCAGCTCTTTGTTGTACATGATGATCCAGCGGGGTGCGGCAGCGGCGGTCACCAGCTTGATGTACTTGGTGCCCCCCAGCACGGCCTTTTTGGCTTGGTTGCTTTTCGATGAGGCTGTCACCGTTATGACCATTTTGGGCACCTTGTGCACCGTGATGGGGGTGGCGTTGGTGGTCAAATACCCGGCTGCGCCGTCTGCGTCACGGGCGTAGCCACCTGCTTGGGCCCGTTGGCCTGTCATTTGATTTGTAAAGGAAGTTTGTCATGGCCACACACCGCATCGCTGTTATTGCTGGGGACGGCATTGGCAAAGAAGTCATGCCCGAGGGTTTGCGGGTGTTGGAGGCCGCGGCCCGCCGTTTTGACATCGGCTTGCAGTTTGACCATTTTGACTTTTCCAGCTGGGACTACTTTGAGCGCCATGGACAAATGTTGCCCGACAACTGGAAAGACCTGATTGGCGGCCATGATGCGATTTACTTTGGTGCCGTGGGTTGGCCCGACAAAATTGCCGACCATGTGTCCCTGTGGGGCTCATTGCTTTTATTTCGGCGCGAGTTTGACCAATACATCAACCTGCGCCCAGCGCGCTTGATGCCCGGCATCATTGCCCCCGTGGTGCGTCGCGATGGCAGTGCCCGCGCGCCGGGCGAAATTGACATGTACATCGTGCGCGAAAACACCGAAGGCGAGTACTCCAGCGTGGGTGGGCGCATGTACCCCGGCACCGAGCGCGAAATCGTCATGCAAGAAAGCATCATGTCGCGCATTGGCGTGGACCGGGTGCTGAAGTTCGCTTTTGAGTTGGCCCAGTCGCGGCCGAAAAAACACCTCACCAGCGCCACCAAATCCAACGGCATTGCGATCACCATGCCTTATTGGGACGAGCGCGTGATTGAGATGGCCAAAAACTACCCCCAAATTCAATGGGACAAGTTCCACATTGACATCTTGACCGCCCATTTTGTTCAACGCCCCGAATTTTTCGATGTGGTGGTGGCCAGCAATTTGTTTGGCGACATCCTCAGCGACTTGGGGCCCGCTTGCACCGGCACGATTGGCATTGCCCCCAGCGCCAACTTGGACCCCGAGCGGCGCTTCCCCTCGCTGTTTGAACCGGTCCATGGATCGGCCCCAGACATCGCTGGGCGCCAGATTGCCAACCCGATTGGGCAAATTTGGTGCGGTGCCATGATGCTGGAGTTCTTGGGCCACAAGGACGCCCATGACGCGATCTTGCAGGCCATTGAGGCGGTGTTGGCACCCGGCAGTGGTGCCCCGCGCACGCCAGACTTGGGCGGAAAAGCCAGCACCAGTGACCTGGGCCAAGCCATCGCCCAGGTCCTGGGCAATGCTTAAGTTCCTAGGCCTGTGCTTTTTTCTGGGCCTTGCTGGGTGAATGGAAAATCCTGCTTAGAATCCGCCCTCCCTATTGCCTGTGTCGGTTTGACCATTGACATGGGTTTGAATCGCCAATCTGGGCCACTTCTGGCCCGAGTTACAAAGTCCCAAGACACACTTGGGACTTTTGTCGGCGCAGAGGGCATGAATTCGCCGTCACGGCATTAACAACGCATAAGGAATAACCTGTGAACAAATCCGACCTCATCGACCACATCGCTCAACAAGCCGATATCTCCAAAGCCAGCGCCACCCGAGCCCTGGAGTCCGCCTTGGCTGCGGTTCAAGATGCATTGCAAAAAGGCGATTCGGTATCGTTGGTGGGTTTTGGCACGTTTGAAGTCGGCCACCGCGAAGCCAGAATCGGCCGCAACCCACGCACCGGCGCTGAGATTAAAATCGCGGCTGCCAAGGTGCCAAAGTTTCGGCCGGGCAAGGCGTTGAAAGACGCTTTGAACTGAAGAACAGGTGGGGTGCTTAGCTCAGTTGGTAGAGCGGCGCCCTTACAAGGCGTAGGTCGGCGGTTCGAGACCGTCAGCACCCACCACCACCCACACCAGCAAAGGCGAACGGTGTTCGCCTTTTTTCTTGACCCCGTGAGAAAGCTTGCATGTTTGATTTCGTTAGCAACCATAAAAAAATCATGCAGTTCTTATTGGTGCTGCTCATTGTTCCAGCGTTTGCGCTGGTGGGCATCGATGGTTACAACTCGTTCATGGACAAAGGCGCGGTGGTCGCCTCGGTCAACGGCGTGGACATCACCCAACCCGAATGGGACAACGCCCATCGCGCCGAAGCCGAGCGCTTTCGCGCCCAGGTCCCGGGCCTGGACCCCAAATTGTTGGACTCCCCCCAAGCCCGCTATGGCACCTTGGAGCGCTTGGTGCGCGACCGCGTGTTGATGGCAGCCGCCCAAAAGCAAATGCTCTCGGCCAGCGACCAACGCGTGGCTGATGAGTTGATGCAAAACCCCACCATTGCTTCTTTGCGTCGTCCCGATGGCAGCGTTGACAAAGAGCGCTATCGCCAACTCTTATCCGCCCAGAGCTTGTCGCCCGAAATGTTCGAAGCCAATGTGCGTGCCGACCTGGCTTCGCGACAGGTGGTGGCGGCATTGGGGGCCAGCAGTTTGGTGGGTAAAACGGTGGCCGGCATCACCTTGGACGCTTTTTACGAAAAACGCGAGATACAAGTGGCCCGTTTCTTGGCGTCTGACCAAATGGCCAAAATCAAGCCCGACGAAGCCGCTTTGCTGGGCTACTACAACGCCAATGCGGCCAAGTTCAAGTCTCTGGAAAAGGCCGACGTGCAATATGCGGTGCTGGACCTGTCCACCATCGAAAAAACCATTGCGCTCAATGAGCAAGATGTCAAAACCTATTTTGAGCAAAACCAAGAGCGTTTGAGCAACAACGTTGAGCGCCGGGCCAGCCACATCTTGATCGCTGCCGCCAAAGACGCCCCTGCGGCTGAGCGCGACAAGGCCAAAGCCCTGGCCCAAGGATTGCTGGACACTTTGCAAAAGTCTCCCCAGCAATTTGCGGAGCTGGCCAAAAAGAATTCCCAAGACCCCGGCTCTGCCACCAGAGGCGGTGACCTTGACTTTTTTGGCCGTGGGGCCATGGTCAAGGCCTTTGAGGATGCAGCGTTTGCTTTGAAGAAAGGTGAAATCAGCCCCTTGGTGGAAACCGAATTTGGCTACCACATCATCCAAGTCACCGACATCAAAGCCCCCCAACTGCAAAGCTTTGCCCAGGCCCGGGCCGGCTTGGAGTCAGATCTGCGCCGCGACCAAGCGCGCAAAAAGTTTGCGGAAGCGGCGGAGCAATTCACCAACCTGGTTTATGAACAGTCCGACACCCTGAAGCCAGCTGCCGACAAGCTCAAGCTCGACATTCAGACCGCTCAGGGCGTGGGGCGCAACCCTGTCCCGGGGGATAAAGGACCGCTGGCCAACCCCAAGGTACTGGCAGCTTTATTTTCGGCCGACGCCACTGAAAAAATGCGCAACACCGAAGCAGTTGAATTTGGCACCAACCAGCTGGTGTCGGTGCGGGTGGTCAAACATTACCCCGAGAAAACACTCCCCTTGGATCAAATCACTGAGCGCGTCACCGCCCTTTGGAAGGCTGAGCAAGCCCAGAAGTTGGCCAAAGAAGAAGCTTTGGCCAAACTCGCTGATGGCAAAGCCGACAAGCCCGTGACCCAACTGGGCGCGGTGCAAACCCTGTCACGCGAACAAAACCTGCAATTGCCCTCAGACGTGGTGGAGGCCATCATGCGCGCGCCCACTCAAAGCTTGCCTGCTTGGGTGGACATGGGCTTGGGCAACAACGGTCATGTGGTGGTCAAAATCAGCAAGGTCGTGGCCCGAGAGAGCAGTGCTGAGGCACCTGCCCGCAAAGAAGAAATGGCCCAACTCACCCGCTGGATGGCCGCCGCCGAAAGCGTGGCCTATTACAACGACTTGAAAGAAAAACTAAAAGTCAAAATCATGGTCTCCGAACCCAAGCCTTAAGACATGTGTTGGGCGAGGGATGGGCAGGGCCTTTCCAGCCCGTGCCTGCGCTTATAATCTTCGAACACGGTGGCTGTAGCTCAGTTGGTAGAGTCCAGGATTGTGATTCCTGTTGTCGTGGGTTCGAGCCCCATCAGCCACCCCAAGTCAATCAAGCACTTAGCCCAAGCCTCACCGCTTGGGCTTTTTGCTTTTTGGGCCGTTACAGACTGTTTACAGACTGCGGTACAGGGTTTTGGCACCCATATCCCCCTTTTTGACCAAGTGAATCGGTGAATTCACTTTCTAAGTTACCCACCCACTGGCAGTCGCTGGTTTTACGCAAGCTATCGATGGCAAAACCAAAATACTGGGATCACACCACCCAGCGCAGTTGTAAGCATTGAACGTTGTGTGAAAAATACAAATCTCTATTGCCTATTGCGCCAACCCGGCTTGTTGCATTCCACTTGCCGAAGTGCGTTCATACATAGGAAATCACATGGCGACACAACCGGTCAGAACTTCAACGAACTCCCAAGCTTTCGCACCCATCCTCACCGTGCTGCCGGAATATGGCAATGCGCCGTTTTTGTGGATGGTTAGCGCACCTGAACAAAGAGGCGTCGGCCCAAACTTATGCGATGGCAGCTGGTGGGATGAGTCCCATCCGATGTCGGAAGGGCTCTGGCGAAAATTTGCAGATTGGGCGATTGAGTTTGACCGTACAGCGTTTTACAACGAGGACTACGACGCCAGTGACTGGGATTGGGATGCCTTTCACAAGCGGGGCATGCAACTCTCGCGTTGGCTCAAGGAAGAGGCAGGCGATGCATATCGCGTCATCTATTTGAAGCCCGCAGAAGATCCCAACCGTAAGTTAGATGAACGCAGGGAGATCTTGGCAGATGGAACATGGCTTGAACTGCCGCCATTAGGCAGTGAGGGAACTTAGTGGCTTTTTGAATAGATAATGCGATCATCCCCGATATAGCTTTGGGCGTAGGACGGCACGATTCGATCTTTGATCGTTTCAAAATCCGTCGTACCGGGGTACCTTCAGATGCTGGTCATTTTAAAAAGCGAACCGCAGCGATGTGCGTTTCCTTTTGGTGGGAATGAAAAATCCCCGGTACGTCGGATTTCAATGCTAAATGCGAAGCACCTTGCCGACCTACGCCCAAAGCGATACCGGGGGAAAAAGTCCCCGCAGGGCAATCTGGAAAGCAGGATTCGCCTGACTCGCTCCAGCCTTTTACGGGGTAAAAATGACCCCGGCACCACGATGGACATTGCCGGGTATTCATGACGGATGACAGCCACACCCCTCGGTCATCAATCTTCCAATATTTTTCCTCAGAGCAAGGTTCAAGCAGGTTTTCGGCGTGAACGCGGTAGTAAGGTTTGTCAGTCATCCCAGCACCCTCCCAGCGCTTCCCCCTGAATAGGTGCCACCAGCAGCCAGCGGGAGGCACTGGCTTTTGGCCCGGTTTCGAAGCGGGCCTATCTGGGGCAGAAACTCACGCAGCCGTCAGAGGCTCCACGCTCAGGCGCAGGCCTACGGCGGCTAACACTTTGTGAACTGTGGACAGCGTGGGGTTGCCGTCAGCGCTGAGGGATTTGAATAGGGTTTTTTCGCCCACGTTGGCCCGGCGGGCCACCTCTGCCATGCCATGCGCTTTGGCAACGTGTCGAAGTGCCAACAGAAACGCGGCGGGGTCATCCAGCCCCATCACGGCCTCGATGTAGGCGGCGGCTTGGTCAGGGTCTTTCATGGACTCGGCCATGTAGTCATCAAAACTCACGTCTCGGGGTGCGTTCATGGCTTGCCTCTTTGTTTCCAGTCGTTCAAATACTCAATCGCCCGCTCTATGTCTCGCCTTTGGTCGGCTTTATCGCCACCACACAGCAGCAGCACAAGAACCGGCCCCTGCTTGCTCAGATACACCCTGTAGCCTGGCCCGTGGTCGATGCGCAGCTCTTGCACCCCATCGCGCAGGGGCTTGCAGTCGCCAAAGTTGCCAGCAGCCACGCGGGTCATTCGCGCTTGTATCTGTGCTTTGGCCCGCAAGTCTTTCAGCATGGCAAGCCAGGCTATCAAGGGCTTTTGCCCTTGCCTGTCGGTGTAAATGCGGGTTTCCATGATGGTATCTTAAAACGTACTATCTCGCCACCATGCGCAACTTGTGTGGTTCTGCTTGCGCATCAAACACAACCCCGGCCTGTTCCAGAATCCACGCCTCGATGCGGTTGTGGTGGAGCGCCAGCAACTCCAAGGGCCTGACGGTGTAATGCTTCTCAGCGGTGGCGCTGGGCTTGTGGCCTTGTATTTGGGCCACGATGCCCACGGGTACTTCTAGCCATTCGGTCAGGCTTTTGAATGAACGGCGCAGGCCGTGCAAGCTCAGGCCCTCAAGCCCAGCCACCTTACAAGCGCGGGCATGGGGGGTGTTGGGCACGGCCATACAGCCGGTGGCGCTGGTGGTACTGGAGAAAACCCAGGCATTGCGCCGGGGCAGGGTGGTCAGCAGTTGGGCCACGTAAGGTGTGAGGGGCACTTCGCGGGTCCCTTCCACTTTGTCGCGGATGGTGATGCCACGCCATTGGGTGTTCACGTCTTCCCATTTCAGCGCCAGCACTTCGCCACGCCTGGCACCCGTGAGCAGCAGGGTTTGAAGGTAGGCAGACACAACGGGGTTTTGCAGTTGCTCCACTGCAGCAAACCATGCGGCCAGTTGACCACGCTGCAAAACGTCAGCCTTGACGGCGGCTTTGCCCAAGGATTCGCGGGCTTTTTTGGTTTTGGCGGGGTTGTGCGCGGGCAGCAGGGCGGCGTATTCTTTTTGTTCGCTGCACCATGTCAAAAAAACGCTCAGCAGTAGCCACGCCAACCGGGCCGATGATGGGCGGGTTTGGCCCTCCAGCGTGGCCCATGCTTCGATGCGCTCTTGCGTCAGGTCAACCATGCGGCAATCGAGCAGGTTTGCCAGCGGGCCTGCCTGTGTTTGGGTGCCACTACCCCCGCGCCTTTGAGAGGGTTCGCCACCTGGCTTGGCTTTGTTGATATGGTCGCGGTAATGCAACTCGCCCCAATGTGGGCGGCGTTTTTCGATGTAGTCGGCCCATGCTTGCCGGGCGGTGATTTGCTGGCTTATCTTTTTGGCGTTTTCGGCTTCCAATGCCAGCAACTCTAGGGCAGCTTGTTGGGCCTCTTTCGCGGCTTGGTCGCGTTCTTGCTGCCTTGGGTCGATGCCCACCTCTGTGAGCCCGCGCAGGCGATGCTCTTCACCTCTGGCTTGGGCGATGCTGACTGTAGGCCATTCACCCAGAGCGCGGGTGAATAACTTGCCCTTGATGCGGGTTTCAAACTGCCAGTGCTTGCCATGTGGCGTGATGCGAACCCTCAAGCCTTTTTTGTCGCTGTCTTTGAGCACCACGTAGGGTTTTGTCTTTGGGCAGCTTGCCCGTTCCACCAGACCATGCGTGAGGTCATGGGGCAGGGCGAAGTCAACCTTGTCGGCCTTGCTCGGTCGTGCCATGATGAGACCCCCATGCGTTACAGACTGAATACAGACTGAATACAGACTAAAAACCCCAATTTAGGGGAATATCAATCAACATTTGAGGCTGTCACTTTGTTGAGCGAATGCTTTTAACCCGTTGATTTGTAACTATTATATAAACAATTTTCAACATAAACCAATACCAAGGTGTTCGTATTTTGATTCCTGTTGTCGTGGGTTCGAGCCCCATCAGCCACCCCAAGTCAATCAAGCACTTAGCCCGGTTCGCCGGGCTTTTTGCTTTTGGGCTGGCACGCAGGTTGCCAAAATGGGTACTTGTTCATGCGCATTTTCAAAAAAGAAAGAAGCCGTTGATGAAGTACGCCCTGTTTTGGACTTTGCACATATGCTTAGGTGGCTGTGACGCGATCAGCGCCGAGTCGGTCTATGAGGGCATCAGAAGTCAGCAAAAAATCAACGCTGACCCGAGCATCCACAATCCGCAGATATTGCCGCCTTACGACCAATATCAAAAAGAGCGCGAAAAGCCCAAACCGGCGCTTTTACAAATCACTCAGCCATGAAGCAAAGCCCACCGAAGTGGGCTTTGATTCATCAGATAGAGTGATCAGAACTTGATGCCAATGTTCAACCCATCCTTTTTATGCAGATAGACTCTGGTCAAGCTATGACAGAGCAAACTTCATCGAACCATGGCCAACCCTGTGAATCATCACCTTGAAGCCCGTCGCTTGGCGCAAAAGCGCCTGCCGCGCTTGGTGTTTGATTACATCGATGGCGCTGCGGGACAAGAGGCTGCAGCTTTGGGCAATACCAGCGATTTGGGCTTGATCAAGTTGTCGCCGCGGGTTTTGGCCGATTTGCAACCACCAGACCTGGACATTTCATTTTTGGGCAAACTCTACGCGCAGCCACTTGGCATAGCGCCCATGGGCATGTGCAATTTGGCTTGGCCGGGCGCTGACCGCGTATTGGCGTCTTGGGCCCACAAGTTGGCGATGCCTTTGGGTGTTTCTACCGCGGCCTCAAGCCCCATGGAGCGCATGCTCAAAGACAGTGGCGGGCAAGCTTGGTTTCAGCTGTATGTCAGCGCATCTGCCGATGCGGGTTTGGCGCTGGCCCAAAGAGCGGCCCAAGCCGGTTATGACACCTTGGTGCTGACCGTGGACGTGCCCAAGGTCGCCCCACGCCCGCGCGATGTGCGCAATGGTTTTCAGATGCCTTTTCGCATGGGGCCACGCCAATTTTTGGACTTTGCGCTGCACCCCCGTTGGTCCTTGGCCACGCTTTGGGCGGGTGCGCCAACACCCGCCAACTTCGACCCCCACCAAGGTGGGTTCGACCGCCATGCCACACGGGCGGGTGCCAATTGGGCCTTTTTGGACCAGTTGCGTGGGCAGTGGCGGGGGAGATTGATCGTCAAAGGGGTAATGCACCCCGAGGACGCCGAACGCATTGCCCGCTTGGGTGTGGATGCGATTTATGTGTCCAACCATGGGGGCCGTCAACTCGATGCCGCGCCCTCGGCCATCAGCGCTTTGCACCAGATTCGGCAACGCTTGGGGCCGCAATACCCTTTGGTTTTTGACAGCGGTGTTCGAACCGGGGAGGACGTGGTGAAAGCCATGGCCTGTGGCGCGAACATGGTGATGTTGGGCCGGCCTGTTTTATATGCCTTGGCCGCAGGCGGCGAAGCTGCTTTGCAGCAATGGTTGGCTTCATTGCGCGAAGAGCTGGGGGTGACTTTGTCCCAATTGGGTTTGTCCCGCATCCAGGACGTGGGCCCGCACAACCTGGCGTCCGTTCCTTTTGTGCAGCGCTGATGGCCGATTAGCCTTGCTCTAAAAATTCTTTCAAGGCTTGTTCGGGTGGGTGGGCGTAATTGCTGCGCCGGCTGACCGACACATCATCGAGTTGGCGCATGCGCACGGCCATCTCGGCCGCTTTGATCATCACCGTGATGCCATTGATGATCGGGGCCCCTTCGGTTTGGATGCGAATTTTTCGGTGCTCTTGTTGACCGCCGAACATCATCATGGGCAGGCCACCGGCAGGGACGATCACATCGGCCCCAGCCGCCAGCAGGTGGTCCACTTCTTTTTGGAATTTGGGGGCCAGCTCCGCATAGCCTTCTTCGGTGGCAAAGGCGTGCATGAAATCGCTCACTTTGCAGTTGACCGCACGCACACCTGCGCAGCGTTGGGTCAAACCATAGCGAATCACCTGGTCTTCGTGCCAGGGAGTGAACACCGGGTTGATGGTGATGAGCCCAAATTTCCGTCCCAGGGTGCAAGCATGCAACATGGTGGTTTCGCCCAGGCCAATGACCGGTATGTCCACCAAAGACTTCACCTCGGCCAAGCCCGCATCTTGGAAGTGCGAGATGGCGATCACGCTATAGCCTTCTTTTTGTGCAACGACCGCGTTTTTCATGAAGTTGCGCGCCATGCGAAATTCGGTCACCGCATGGGTGGTGGTGGCCGGAGGTGTGGTGGTGTTGAAGCTGTGGGTGAATGCGGGGTCGATGATGCGTTTGACGTGGGCCTCGAGCTGGGTGATGTATGGCGAATGGGCGACACGGTCGGTGGCCCCTTGGATCCAAATTTTGTGGGTGGTGCTCATGGTGCTTTCTCTCAATGCAAGTACAGGTCAGGTGTTCAAGCCGGTGTGGGCAGATCGAAAATTTTTCCAGGGTTGAGCAAATGGTTGGGGTCCAGGGCTTGCTTGATGGTTTGCATCAATGCAATTTCAGAAGGCTGTCGTGAACAATTCAAAAAAGGTTTTTTGATCAAGCCCACACCATGCTCAGCCGACACGCTGCCGTGCACTTTTTCGACCAAGGGGTACACCAGGTCATCCACTGCGCGGTGAGGTTGCGCGTCCCCCAAGCCCGGCACATGCACCACCACATGCAGGTTGCTGTCGCCGATGTGGCCAAAAAATAAAACCACGGCATTCGGCCATTGTTGGTGAATGGCCGTCACCATGGTTTGGCTGGTGGCGTGCATGACGGGGGAGGGCAGGCCAATGTCAAACCCGATGATGGGCCCCAAGACCTTGCCGTATTCAGACACGCTGTCGCGGATGGCCCACAAGTCCTGATTGTCTTGCTCGCTTTGTGCCACCACCACGTCGCTCAGCACCTCAGATTCCAGCAATTCGCTGAGGCAATTTTGCAGGCCACCCCCTTGAGGTTGGGCTGAAAAATGGCCTTCTTCGATCAAGATGTGAAAGCCTGATTTTTCTGCAAACGGGTAGCGCAAATGCGGCAGTCCTGAGGTCATGCATTGAATGAACTCGGGCCACATCACCTCAAACGCCAACAGCCCTGGCCCCAGGTTTTTGCGCGCGTGTTGCAGGGTGTGCAAGACCTGCTCGAAGGTGTCGCACCGGCACATGGCACTTTGTTGGTGCCGGGGTTTGGCTTGCAAGCGCATCACCACTTGGGTGATAACGCCCAAGGTGCCTTCGGAGCCAATCAGCAACTGCTTCAAGTCATAGCCGGTGTTGTTCTTGAGCAATTGGTTCATCGATGACAGCACGCTGCCATCGGGCAGCACACACTCAAGGCCCAATACTTGCTCGCGCGTCATGCCGTAGCGAATGACTTTATTGCCACCTGCATTGGTGGCCAAATTGCCCCCTATGGTGCAAGAACCACGTGAGCCCAAATCGATGGGGAAATACAAGCCCGCTGCTTCGGCCGCTTGTTGTATGTCTTGCAAGGTGGTTCCCGCCCATGCAGTCAGCGTGCCCATCACGGGGTCTACATTGGAGACACCGCACATTTTTTCGGTGGATAACACCACGCAATTTTCGCTGGGATGGGCGCCCCCGGCCAAGCCGGTCAAGCCCCCTTGGGTGACCACCGGGGTGAGGAGCCGTTGGCAATGCTGGAGCACTTGTGCCACCTCTTGCGTATTGCGCGGATAGACAACGCCCAATGGCACTGTGGGGGGCAGGCCACTCCAGTCTTGCTGGTGTTTGGTGCTGGCATCCGTGCCTGCCATAAAACCTATGGGCCCCAGGCTTTTTAGCAATGCGGTGTTGATGGGGCTCGACATGAAGGGTGTGGGCGGTGGGTGCATGGTTGCGGCCATTATGCCGATCGAGGCGCGCCATTCACGGTAAGGGAAAACCTCCTCAATCATGCCTTGCAAAGACGCCTTTTCATTATTACGATGTGCGTCTTATTCATCTCTCTCATCGAACTCCATCAATTCCATCATATGAATACCAAAAAGTTACTTCCTGCATTGGTTCTTTCCTTGGCGGCTTGGGCCATGCCAGCCCAAGCGGTGGACACCTTGTCTGCGGTCCATGCCTTTCCGACCACTTGGGTTTACTCCAAAAGCTTTTTGGAGTTCGTGCGCAAGGTCAATGTGGCTGGCAAAGGCATTGTGGAAATCAAAGTGCGTGGTGGCCCCGAGGCCATTGGCCAATTTGAGCAACCCAATGCCGTGCGCGATGGCGTGGTCGACATGGTCTACACACCTTGCGCTTTTTACGCCGGCAGCGTGCCTGAGTGCGACGCCGTCAGTGCCAGCACCATCGACGGCCCCACGGCGCGCAAATCTGGTGCCTTGTCAGCGTTGAATGATGCGCACATTCGGCGCATGGGTGTGACCTATTTGGGTTGGATGGACAGTGGCATTCGTTTCCACATGTGGTTCAAGTCACAGCCGAAGATCGATGCCAATGGCAACCTGGACATTGCTGGCGTTAAATTGCGCGGTAACCCGATTTACAACGCGTTTTTCACCAATTACCTCAAGGCCCAGATCATCAACCTGCCCTCGACCGAGGCCTACACGGCTCTTGAGCGTGGCACGGTCGACGCCACCGGTTGGACCGAAATTGGTTTGATGGATGCCAACTGGGACAAGTTCCTCAAGTACCGACTCGACCCAGCGTTCTTTTCAAGTGATTTGGGCGTGATCATCAATGTGCGCAAATGGAACTCTTTGTCTGACAAGTCCAAAGAGATTTTGCAAAAAGTCATGATTGAGCACGAAGTTTCATCCATGAAAGATTTGCGCGAACTGCGCAACCGCGAGTTTGCCGAGTTGGAAAAGCGCGGTGTGAAAGGTGTTTCATTGGGGGCAGCCGCTGCCGCCAAATTTGCGGATGAGGCCCGCAATGCCAGTTACGAGCGCATGCGTGAGCGTTTGGCCAAAATTGGCGCCTCTGATGATGTGAACAAGTTCAAAAATTTGTTTGCACCCGCCAAGTGATCCCCTGGGCCACCCTTGGCTTGACCAAGGGTGGCCATGTTATTTTTTGATCGGATTTTTATGAACCGTGCCCACACCTGGCTGGTAAATGCCATGGCTTGGTTGGCAGGTCTATTGATGGCCGCCATGATGCTCAGCATCTGCATCGATGTCATCGTGCGCAATCTGGGGTTTCAAAGCTCGGCGCATTTGTTCACCTTCACAGAGTACGCCTTGCTCATCGTCCCGTGTTTGGGGGCGCCTTGGTTGGTGCGCCAAAAAGGCCATGTGTATGTGGAAATACTGCTCATGTCGGTGAATGAAGGTTTGCGGCGCTGGATGACCTTTGCGGTGGGGGTCGGTTGCGTGGTGGTTTGTGGCTTGATTGCTTGGTACGGATTTGACGTCACGTGGACCAATTACACGCGGTCCGATGTGGACGTGCGCTCCATGGACATGCCGCGCTGGATGGTGGTGATCTTCATCCCCATTGGGTTTTTGATGATGGGCATTGAGTTCTTGCGCTTGCTGCTCAAGGGCGAAAGTGTGCTCGGTGACATGAGCTCTGCGCTGTCGACCCAATCCACCGAAAGCAAGCCATGAATTTGGAGTGGTATTGGGCTGCCACAGCCCTGTTTGGCATGTCCTTGGTTTTCATGCTGGTGGGTGTACCGGTGGCCTTGGCCTTTTGTGCGGGCAACCTGGTGGCCGCTTATTTGTTCATGGGTGGGGCCAATGGCATCATCCAAACGGTGAACAACGGATTTGGGTCCATGACGTCCTTTGCCCTGGTGCCCATCCCCATGTTTTTGTTGATGGGCGAGTTGTTTTATCACACCAATTTGGCCACCCGGTGCTTCAATGCCGCCGACAAACTGCTGGGCAATTTACCGGGTCGCTTGTCGTATGTGACCTTGATCGGCGGCACTGCATTCGCAGGCCCCGCAGGCTCCAGCATGGGTGCCTGCGCTTTGCTGGGCTCGTTGATGGTGCCCGAGATGACCAAGCGCGGCTACAACAAGTATTTGTCCATTGGCCCCATCATGGGCGTGGGCGGCTTGGCCGTCATCATTCCACCGTCCGCATTGACGGTGTTGCTCGCTACTTTGGGTCAAACCGATGTGGGTGACTTGTTGATTGCAGGCATCATCCCTGGCTTGGTGCTGGCCTTGATGTATGGCGTGTTGATTTGGGCTTGGACGCATTTTGATCCCACAGCCGCTCCCCAATACAACGCCGAGCCGGTATCGCGCCAAGAAAAGCTGCGCTTGATCGTGGTCGATGTGCTGCCCATGGTGGCGGTGATCGCCTTTTCGGTGTTGATCATGTTGACCGGTTGGGCCACGCCCACCGAAGCGGCTGCCCTGGGCGCTTTGTCGGTGGTGGTGCTGGCCGCTTGCTATGGTGAGATGACTTGGTCTGCCTGGGTCAAATCGCTCGAAGGCGCGTTGCGCATCACGGTGATGTCGTTCTTGATTATTTTTGGCTCGGCCACATTTGCACAAATTTTGGCGTTCACGGGGGCCTCGAGCGGCTTGATGAATTGGGCCTTGTCCTTTGAACTGACCCCCATGGGCATGTTGATGATCATGCTGGGGATGATTTTGTTTTTGGGTTGCTTCATGGACCAACTCTCCATGATGTTGTTGACCGCGCCGATCTTTTTCCCATTGGCCAAAACCTTGGGTTTTGACTTGACTTGGTTTGGCCTGATCATGCTCTTGGCCTTGGAGATTGGCTACACCACGCCGCCATTTGGCTTGTTGCTCTTTGTGATGAAAGGGGTGGCCCCGCCGGAGACCACCATGAAAGACATTTATTTGGCGGCCATGCCCTTCATTGCTTGCGTGCTGCTGTTGATCGCCATGATCATTGTCTTTCCCCCCTTGGCGACTTGGCTACCCAAGATGTCGCACTAGCGCTGGTGGGGCGAGACTCTTAAAAGGCTTTGCGCGCTTGCACCACTGCCCATGGAAAGCGCCAGTAGGGGTAATTGGGGTCCAGGGCTTGGTCATTTTCAGCAAATGGCGTGATGCTGATGTCGGTGAATCCCAGGGCCTGCAAATGGCCCCGCATATCAAAGGCAGCCAAACTTTGCATATAGGGCTCGTTGTTGCGCACAGAGTGGCCTGCATGGATGAAATGGCTGAACCCATCAGTGCCCGGTTGTACCTGGGGTAAAAAATCCAAGTGCACGGTCCATCCACCGGGTTCGAGCAACCGGTGGGCTTGCACAAACAATTCGGCCAAGTGCGTTGTGGGCAACTCGTGCAACAGCATGGTGGAAGTGAACAGGTCGTACCCACCCGCATCCAAACCTGTGGCGCAGGCATCGGCTTGCAGGTAGCGGACATGGGTGATGTTTTCTTGCGCGTCCAGGTGGCGGGCCAGCTTCAAGCACGGCATGGACAAATCGGTGGCCGTCACCTGGGCCTGTGCAAATTGCTGGGCAAAGGGCCGGGTGCTTTTGCCAAAGCCACAACCCAGATCCAAAATGCGCTGAGGTGTCGTCAACGCACCGACCTGTCGGGTGAAGCGGTGGTGCAAATCAAAATGTTTGTCCAAGGGCGTGGTGGAGCGGGCGCCGCGTTCATAGACAAACCCTGCCAAGCTGTCGCCCATCAGCCCGCCCGGGTGTTGGTGTACATCAAAAGATGGGTAATAGGCGGGCACAGAAAAGTGGTGCACGGTGGGCACATCGACTGGGGCCAGCGCAGCCTCAAGGGCAGGGCGTTGGGTGTTGTGCCAGGGAACCAAGCCATAGCGTCCGGCGTATTTCATGCGCTGCAAATGGCGCTCCATCCAGGCATAAAAAGGGTAGAGGTCGTTGCCTTGCACGCGCTCCTCCAAAGGGGATACCGTGCGGGTGGTGTGTGCCTGGTTTTGTTCACGCAACTGTGGGTACATCTGGGTGGTCCAAAACTTTTTCGCACCCAGTAAAAAGTCTTGGGCGGCAGAAAAAGCGCGCGCATTGACGGTGCTCATGGCTGTACCCCCAAACTGCTCGCTTTGCCCAACAGCGGGGAGAGCAGGTGGGCGACAAAGGCATCCCGATCGGCTTGATGGGTGGCCAACGCCTCTGGTGCCACTTCTTGGTTCAAGCTTTGCAGATCCACAGTTCCTTGTTGGGCCAAGAGGGCTTCCAGCGCGCGAAGGCGGTCACGCAACACATAAACTTCGGTGGCCAAGGCCATGGTCACGCCCATGAGGCGATCCAGCGCCGGGTCTTTGAAAAAAACTTGTTCTTCAGCATGTGGGTTGGACATGTGGGGCTCCAGTGTGGGCAGTGGGTGGTGTTAGATCACTTTGATTTTGGCGGCCGCTGCGCGGGCTGTGGCCAAGGCGTTGGTGCCGCGGGCCAAGGCCAGGGCCATGCGCCGGTAGGGGCGGGTGCTGGGCTTGCCAAAAATGCGCACATCGACGCCGGGCACGCTGAGGGCTTGCTCCACGCCCTCAAACTGGGGGTTGACGCCATCGCGACTGGCCAGCACCACGGCACTGGCACCTTCGTGGGCTTCGATCAAAGGGATGGGCAGGCCCAAAATCGCACGGGCATGCAGGTCAAATTCGCTCAAGTTTTGGCTCACCAGGGTGACCATGCCAGTGTCGTGCGGACGCGGGCTGAGCTCGCTGAAAATGACCTCATCGCGCGTGACAAAAAATTCCACGCCAAACAAACCCACGCCTCCCAAATTGGCGGTCACCTTCTCTGACATGTCTTGCGCGGCTTTCAAGTGTGCCGCCGACATGGCCTGGGGCTGCCAGCTGTATTGGTAGTCGCCGCGCTCTTGCACATGGCCAATCGGCGGGCAAAACAGCGTGGGCCCATGGCGTTGGCGCACCGTGAGCAAAGTGATCTCATATTCAAAATGAATGAACTCTTCCACAATCACTTTTTTGCGGTCCCCGCGCATGCCCGCACAGGCGAAGTCCCAACTGGTTGAAATATCGGCTTCGGTGTGGGCCACACTTTGCCCTTTGCCCGATGAACTCATCACCGGTTTGATCACCACCGGAAAACCAATGGCCTGGGCTTGGACCAACAACTCGGTGGCCGATTCGGCATAGGCATAGCGCGCGGTGCGCACGCCCAGCTCGGTGGCCACTTGGCGGATGCGGTCGCGGTTCATGGTCAGGTTGGCCGCGCGGGCGCTGGGGATGACGGTTTGGCCTTCAAGCTCAACTTCCAGCAACACCTCGGTGCGAATGGCTTCGATCTCAGGCACCACAAAGTCGGGTTGGTGGGTGGCAATGGCGTGGCGCAGCGCCACTTCATCCAGCATGCTGAACACCATGTGCTCGTCGGCCACTTGCATGGCGGGCGCTCCCGCGTAGCTGTCGCAGGCCACCACGTGGCAGCCCAGGCGCTTGGCGCTGATGACAAACTCTTTGCCCAACTCACCTGAGCCAAGCAATAGGATTTTTTTCATGGGGTGTTCCTGTGCAGATGCTGATGGGTTTGATCACATCTTGTGGTGGGTTCATCAAGCCGCCAGCGGGGTGATTGGTGAAATAATGCCAGTATATGTTTGCTTATACAAAACCTTGCCCCCGGTTTGACCTTCCATGATGCAAGTTCCTGTGCTCATTGTGGGGGGCGGCCCCAGTGGCTTGATGTTGGCCAATGAATTGGGCATGCGCGGTTTGCCTGCCTTGTTGGTCGATGCCAAGCCCTCCACCGCGTTCAACCCCCAGGCCAATGCGACCCAAGCGCGCACCATGGAGCATTACCGGCGCTTGGGCTTTGCACAAGAAATACGCCTACTCGGCTTGCCGCCTGACCACCCCACCGACATTGCGTACTTCACCCGCTTAGGGGGGCACGAGCTGGCGCGTTTGCGCTTGCCCACGCCAGCACAAGCGACCAGCCGTGTGCGGGGCATGTCTGGCTCTTGGAGTGCTGCCGAACTGCCACACCGCGTGTCGCAAAAATGGGTCGAACCGGTGTTGCTCAAACACGCCCAAAAATGGCCCAGCAACGATATCCGCTTTGGATGGCGACTAGAGCGTTATGAAGCCCACGCCGACCACATCGACGCGTGGGTGAGCACTGTCGAGGGTGGCGCGCCGGTGCACGTGCTCGCGCAGTTCATGATCGGTGCCGATGGGCCGCGCAGTTCGGTGCGCTCTGCTTTGGGCATTGGCTATGAAGGGGCCAGTGGCGTCAAGCGCGACTTCATGGGTGGGGTGATGCATGCGGTGTATCTGCGCTCGCCCCAGATGTACAGCCAAATTCCCCACGACCGGGCATGGATGTACGTGGCTGTCAATGCCCAGCGTCGCGGGTTTTTGGTGTCTGTGGATGGCCACCAAGAGTTTGCCTTTCACGCCGCCTTGCACGAGGGAGAAGATGGTCAAGCCTTGGACCATTCGGCAGCGCGTGAGTTGATGCGACAGGTGTTGGGCTTCGATGTGGACGTTGAAATTTTGTCCACCCAAAATTGGACGGCAGGCCACTCCTTGGTGGCGGAAAAGTTCTCGCAGGGCCGCATTTTTTTGATGGGCGACGCCGCACATTTGTTCACCCCTACGGGTGGCTTGGGCTACAACACCGCCGTAGAGGATGCGGTCAATTTGGGCTGGAAGTTGGCTTCGGTGTGCAAAGGCATTTCGCCCTTGGGGCTGCTGGACAGTTATGGCATCGAGCGCAAACGTTTGGCCTTGCGCAACACGTCTTACGCGCGTCAGTTTGCCGATTCAGTGGGCTTGTATGTGGCCCACCCAGATTTAGAGGCCGAGGGTCCCGCAGGAGACGCCTTGCGGGCCGATGCCAGCGAGGTTCTCAATGCCCATGTGCGTTTGGAATTCAACATCCCCGGTGTGACCTTTGGCGGGCGCTACGATGGCTCTCCGGTGATCATCGCCGATGGCACTTTACCGCCGCCCGACATGGCCAACGATTACCAACCCACGGCTTGCCCGGGCGGCAGACCGCCTCATGCCTGGATGCCCGACGGTCAATCCTTGTTCGATGTGTTTCATCGCGAATGGACGCTGCTGTTGCTGGGAGAGGGACCTTGGGACACATCTGCTGTGCTCGAACAGGCGACCGCATTGGGCATGGACCTGCGCGTGGTGCAGCCCGACCTATCAGACCTCAAAGCGCTGTATCAAGCCAGCATGGCATTGATCCGGCCCGACCACATCGTGGCCTGGCGCGGGGAAGATGGGGCATCCCTGGCCCCGTTGTTGCCCCGGGTCTTGGGGCATTGATGCCAGTTTATTCGATGGGGATTTTGGCGTCGGCCACCGTCTTGCGCCAACGCGCGTAGTCGGTTTTGACCAAGTCTCCGAGTTGCTCGGAGCTGCTGATTTGGATGGCCAGTCCTTGTGCTGTCAATTGCTCTCGCACATCGGGCATGGCCAGCACAGCGCTCACATCGCGATGCAGGCTTTTCACCAACTCGCCAGATGTTTTGGCTGGAGCGAGCAGGGCGTACCAAGAGTCCACCGCATCCATGAAGTCAATGCCCAGCTCTTTGAACACCGGCACCGTGGGCGTGATCGGCGAACGTGCAGCACCGGTGGCCGCCAGCATGCGCAAGCGCCCCGATTTGACGTGCGGCAGCATGGAGTGCACGCTGGCAAACATCAACTGAACCTGTCCGCCGATCAAATCGGTGGTGGCATTGCTGATGCCTTTGTAAGGCACATGCAGCATGTCAAACCCCATTTGCTGCTTCATCAACTCCATGGCCAGGTGATGCGGCGTTCCGTTGCCGGGTGAGCCGAAATTGATTTGCCCGGGTTTGGCCTTGGCCAAGGCAATCACGCCGGCCAAGTCCTGGGCGCCAATTTGGGGGTTGACCACGATGGCGAAATTGGCCACCGCCATTTTCATGATCGGGGTGAAGTCGGTGGTGGGGTCGAACGGCACCCGTTTGAACATATTGGGTGCCATGGTGATTGTGTTGATGGCCATCAACAAGGTGTGCCCATCGGGGGCGGCTTTGGCCACGGCATCGGCCCCAATATTGCCGCTGGCACCGGGCTTGTTGTCCACCACCACGGCTTGCTTCCAGCGTTCGCTGAGTTTGGGGGCAATGATGCGGGCAATGATGTCGCTGCCGCTGCCGGGGGTGAAGGGCACCACCAAGGTCACGGTGCGCTCGGGATAAGCAGCCCAAGCCGAGGCACACAGCAAGGCGCTCAGCACGGTCAGGCATTTGAATTTGCTCAATAAAGTAAGGCGGTACATCTTGTCTCCAGTGAAAAATCAGGCGTTTTTACGACCCAGTAATTTGAAAGCATTGCCAAAATAAATTTTGCGCGCGTCTTCCACGGGCAGGTTCAGGTCTTCGATGGAGCGAATGCCTTCGCGAATGAACATCGGGCCTTCTTCGGGGTCAAATGGACAATCGCTGGCAAACACCACATGGTCGGGGCCAAAGAAATCCAAGCCGCAACGCAAGGCAGAGGCCGAGCCGCCCAGCACCGTGTCGCCATAAAACATTTTGAAGTAGTCGATGGGCGGTTTGGACAAGCGCTTGAGCACATCGGCCTCGGCACCATCGGCACTGCGGCTGCCCAATTGCGCCCACAGTGTTTCGGCGCGGCCTGAAAAGTACGGCAGCATGCCCCCGCAATGGTGGGTGATCAGGCGCAGCTCAGGCAGCTTTTCGAGCAAGCCGGAGAACACCATGCGCGCCATGGCCACGCTGGTCTCCATGGGCCAGCCCAGCACCTGCCAAATTTCGTATTGAGATTTATCTTCGCTGGGGTAGTCGGCCCGAGAACCGGGGCGGGTGGGGTGCATCCATACGGGCAGTTGGTGGTGGTGGGTGATGCGCTCGAAAACCGGAAAGAACTCTGCGCCGTCCATGGCGCGCCCATTCACGCTGGTGAGAATTTGCACCCCTTTGGCGCCCAACTGGTCGATGGCGTAGTCCATTTCTTGCAGCGCAGCCTCGGGGTTGTTCATGGGCAGAGAGGCCACAAAACCAGGGAACTTGTGCGGCCATTCGCGGCAAATGTCAGCCATGCCCTCATTGGCCACCCGCGCATAGGTGGGCGACACGTCGGGACCGCCCAACATATCTGGCGAAGGCACCGCCAAAGAGATGATTTGTTGCACATCTGGAAACTGGTCCAGCATGGCCACCCGGGCAGGCATGTCCCACAGCATGCGCAATTGGCTCATGCGTTTGACCATGCCGGGCTCTTTGCCATGCGTTTTGACCAAGTCCACATAAGCCGGGGGCATGACGTGGTTGTAAATATCGATTTTGACGGTGCTCAAGAGGGTCTTTCGAATCAAGTTGATCAGGCCATCCGACCAGGCTGCCTTGCATGGGGCTGGATTTGACCACAGCTGTTTTCCGCTCTGATACAGTTGCCGGCGGCTCAGACACTGGGCGTCAATTAAAGCATTTTGCTAACTTCTATACAGAGTAATTTCCCCATGAACGATCGAAAAAAAGCCCTGGTCACCGGTGGTGCCACAGGCATTGGCCGAAGCGCCGTTTTGGCCTTGGCCAAAGCGGGCTATGACGTGGCCATCAATTACGCGTCCAGCGCCAAGGCTGCAAAAGAAGTGGCGGCATTGGCCCAAGCCATGGGTGCGCAAACCATGCTCTTGGCCTGCGATGTGAGCGACGAAACCGCTGTGCGCGCCATGATGGCCCAGGTGGAAGCGCAGTTCGGTCGCTTGGATGCGCTGGTCAACAACGCGGGCACCACCGCCAAATGGAAGGTCAAAGACCTGGAGAGCTTAGACTTGGCCGAGTGGGATCGCACTTTTGCTGTCAATGTGCGTGGGCTGTTCCAGGTCACAAGGGCGGCTGTGCCTTTGCTGCGAAAGGGCAGCAACCCCAGCATCGTCAACACCGCCAGCATTGTGGGACTGCGCCCCGGCCCGCAGCCGCTGCCGTATGCCGCGAGCAAAGCGGCGGTGGTCAATATGACCAAAACACTGGCCTGGAACCTGGGTCCCGAAATACGCGTCAACGCCGTGGCACCCGGCTGGATGGAGGGCGAGTGGATGGAGCGAATGCTGGGCGACAAATACGACGACTTGATGGGCAAGCGCGCCAAGCTCACGCCGCTAAAGCGCTGCGTCACCGCCGAGGATGTGGCCGAGACCATGATGAGTCTGATCCAAGGCAACCGTTTTGTCACCGGTGAAATCATCGTCATTGACGGCGGCTTCACCAGTTCAACCTGAGGTTTAGATATGTTGGAAGGTTTTGTTCCGTTCCCCACCGAATACGCCGCCCAATACCGGGCCAAAGGCTATTGGAAAGACCGCGCCTTGCGCGATGAATTTGACGATGTGTTTCGCCAGCATGGTCCGCGCGTGGCCTTGATCGACGGCGCGCGCCAATACACCTATGCAGATGTCGACCGTTTGAGCAGCAATTTGGCGCTCAACCTCATGGACTTGGGGCTCCAGCCCCTGGACCGCGTGGTGCCCACCCTGCCCAATATGGCGGAGTTTGTGATTCTGTACTTTGCGCTGCAAAAAATTGGGTGTATTCCGATTGCCGCGCTGGTCACACACCGCTTTGCCGAGATCAGCCAGTTCACCCAACTGTCTCAGGCCACTTGTTGCGTCTACCCGGACCGAGCGGGCGATTTTTCTTTTGGCCCCATGATCGACCGCGTGCAAGCGGCCAACCCTTGTTTGAAGCTGCGTTTGGTGTTGGGCCACGCCGGGCCTGGTGAGCATGATTTGCGCGCTTTGATTGATAAACCTGCGCAACGCCCTGCCGATGATTGGCGCCACATCCCCATTGACCCCACTGACCCGTGCATTTTTCAACTCTCTGGTGGTACCACGGGCATCCCGAAGCTGATTCCCCGCACCAACAACGATTACGCATACAACTCCAAGGTGGCCTCCGAAGTGGTGCAGGTCGGCCCCGATTCGGTGCTGTTGCTGGTGCTGCCCATCGCCCACAACTTGCCCTTGGCTTGCCCCGGAATTCAGGGATTCATGTTTCAAGGGGCGACCGTGGTTTTGCATGGCAACACCCGCCCGGGCGAAATGTTTCAGCTCATCGAGCGCCATCGGGTGACCCACATCAAGGTCGTGCCCGCTTTGTTGATCCGCTTGATCAATGACCCGTCCATCACCGACCACCAACTGGACTCTGTACAACTCATCCAAAGCGGCGGCCAGCGCATGCAACCCGAGGTGCGTTTGCGCACCCGGCAACTGTTTCGCAATGCCTTTGTGCAAGAAAACTTTGGCATGAGCGAAGGCCTGCTGATGTTTGTGCGCGCCGGCGACCCTGAAGAGGTGTTGCTGGAAACCTGCGGCCGCCCCGTGTGCGCCGACGATGAGGTGATGCTGATCGACGACGAAGGCCGCGAAGTGCCCGATGGCGAGGTGGGCGAACTCGCTTGCCGTGGCCCATACACCTTGCGTGGTTACTACGGCGTGCCCGAGTACAACGCGCGCCAATTCACCCCTGAAGGTTTTTACCGCTCAGGTGATTTGATGCGCAAGCACCCCAGTGGCAACTATGTGGTCGAGGGGCGCAAAAAAGACCTGATCAACCGGGGTGGCGAAAAGATCAGCGCCGAAGAAATAGAAAACCTCATCCTCATGCATCCTGCGGTTCAAAACGTGGCTTGCGTGCCCATGCCCGACCCGGCGATGGGCGAAAAAATGTGCGCCTGTGTCATTTTGAAGACCGGGCAATCTTTGAACTTGGGCGAATTGGTGGCGTTTTTGGCCCAGCAAGAAATCGCCAAGTTCAAGTTGCCCGAGCGCTTGGAAATCCTGCCCGACTTCCCGGTGTCCACCTTTGGCAAGGTGTCCAAAAAATCCCTGGGTGAGATGGTGGCGGCCAAACTCGCTGCCAAGATTTAAAGGAATAAAAATGCGCGTGATTGATTTGCACTGCTACCCAGGCACACAAACCTGGATCGACTCCCAAGGCCCATACCCTGAGGCCTTGGCCACCTATTGGAAGCGCGACTGGGTCGCCAAAACCGAAGACGAGGTGATTGCCGAATTCACAGGCGCGGGTGTCGATGCCTGCTTGGTGGCATTGGACTTGGAAACCACCGTGGCCACGCCGCCATGCACCAACGAGTATGTGCACGGCATGTGGAAGCGCCACCCGGATCGCGTCATTCAGTGCTGGGGCGCGGTCGAACCCGCCAAAGGCGAAATCGCTATTCGCCAAGTGCAAAAAGCAGTGACCGAGTTGGGCTTCATCGGTTTTCACTTTCACCCCATCATGCAGCACTTCGCGGTCAATGACCGCCGCCATTACGACCTGATTGAGGTGATCAATGGCCTGGGTGCAGCGGTCATGATTGATGTAGGCACCACCGGCATGGGTGCGGGCATGCCCGGCGGCAACGGTGCGCGGGTGCGCCACGCCCACCCTTCGCACATCGACGATTTGGCGGCCGACTTTCCGAACCTGAAAATCATCATGGCCCACCCCGGTTGGCCCTGGGTGGAAGAAACCACTGCCGTGGCCTTGCACAAAGGCAATGTCTATTGGGAAATGTCAGGCTGGGCGCCCAAGCACTTTCCGGGCAATTTGAAAGTCGACATCCGCGGCCGCTTGCAAGACAAAATCATGTTTGGCAGCGACTACCCCAGCTTGCCCTATGAGCGCATTTTTAAAGAGTGGAACGAACTCGGCTACAAAGACGAAGTGATGGAGAAAATAATGCACGGCAATGCCGAGCGGGTTTTGGGGTTGTGAGCACCCATTAAGGGCTTGGCTTAGAAGGTCGTTGTGAAGGTCTCTACTAGACCAAGCGTTGCGGGTGCGAGTGAAATTCTTCTTAATTTTGTGCCTGACTGGTCGCCCACATAAAGAATTTGACCATTCAACGCAATTCCTCTGGGTAAGGAGAATCGCGCGTTGGTCCCTGTTGCATCAGTCAGGCCAGAGGTAGATGCGATATTGGCGCCAGCGAATGTAGTGACTTCTCCCGTCGTGGTGTCGATTTTTCGGATGGCATGATTGCCTGTATCGGTCACATACAAGGCGCCGCCTGATAAAACCAATGTGGTTGGAAAGTTGAATTTTGCGGTAGTCCCAACAGCCGCATTGACATATCCGCTGCTTGCTGGTGTTGTGGCAACCCCTGCAAGGGTGGTCACTACACCCGCACTGGTAATTTTTCGTATGAGATGGTTAGAGGAGTCACTGACATAGACGGTTTGTGTCACGGGATCGACCGCAACGCCAGTCGGTTCATAAAATTTAGCAGCATTACCAGTATCGTCTTTAAATCCAGAGGTGCCATCTGTAGACCCGGCCAAAAGGGAGACAGCAGGGGTGCTACCCATGGTCACTTTTTTGATTGAGTTGTTACCGGTGTCTGCGACATAAATGACGTTATTGGTGTTGTCGGCAGTCATGTCGTTGGGAGAGGTAAATCCCCCAACATAGCTTGCTACAGTTTTCAGTCCAGTGGATGGCGTCAAACCAGTGACCGTTCGTAAAACGTTGTTCAAGGTGTCTGCAACGTAGAGTGTGGTTCCGCCCATCACCAAACCTGCGGGAGAGTTAAAGCGAGCTGCTGTGCCATCGCCATTGGTCAAGCCCGTTATGTTGTCGCCGCCGGCCAAGGTGGATGGTGTGTTCGATAGGGCGGAAGGATCAAGGGATTGAATGGTGCTGCGACCTGGGTTGGCAATGTACAGCCTGCTGTTGGTGCTGTCATAAGCCAAACCATAAATAGTCGTGGTGGTCGTGGCGGTAGAACTCGAATCTCCGCCGCTACCCGGACAAGCGGTGAGCAATGCGGCCACGGAAATGGCAGAAATAATTTTTGCAAAGGAGTTCATTGACAGGCCTTGTTGATGTGACGGGGTCCCATTGCGGGGTACAACCTGTTGGTGCCGGAAAGA
>CAMDJU010000004.1 GCA_945900695.1 Bordetella parapertussis
CAAAGACTGCTGGGCATGTGGCATCACCTGAAACAAAAAACGGGTGACAGATCAACTGTCACCCGCCAATGTTGGTAGGACGTACAAGATTCGAACTTGTGACCAACGGATTAAAAGTCCGCTGCTCTACCAACTGAGCTAACGTCCCAAATGTTCGCCAAACGAAACAAGCGAAGCCGCAAATTATAGCGAATTTTTTGTCAGCTTTCGGTTTGCGAATTGGGCCAATTCATTGATGACCCAGCCAGCGGCACATTGCCCAAAAGTAGCGGTCACGCTGACCACAGAGCCCAAGCCGTGGCAATTCAATCCACCGTCCTCCAAGGGCTCACAAGATGCAGGAGGGGGCGCGACAACCTCTTTGCTGAAGACACACGTGATGCCCATTTTTTGCCCCCGGGGTGCGGCAAATTGATGGCGCAATTTTTGACGCAAACGCGCCAGCAAGGGGTCATGGCTGACTTGCCCCAAATCAGCGATGTCCACCCATTGGGGCAAGCGCTTTCCACCGGCCGCGCCGACGCTGATAAAACAAGTTGGCGCTTTGAGGGCCCAGGCTGCCATGGCCAGTTTGGCGCTGCTTTGGTCGCAGGCATCAATGACGGCATCCACAGACTCACCTGCGATAAAGGGCCAATTGTCGGGCTCGACAAATGCATCCACGGCCATGACTTCACAGCTGGGTTGGAAGCTTGAAATGCGCTCTTTCATGGCCAGCACTTTGGACTGACCGATGTTGGCATCCGTGGCGTGAATTTGTCGATTGATGTTGGACTCTGAGACATGGTCCATGTCGATCAAGGTCAGTCGCCCCACCCCACTGCGGGCCAAGGCTTCAGCCGACCAAGATCCCACGCCGCCAATGCCCACCACCACCACATGGGCCGTGGCGATGCGTTCAGCAGCCTCTGGGCCATACAAACGCTGTAAAGAAATCAAGCGCCTGTCGACCGTGGCAGAGGCGCTCAGAGTGACCTCTCCAAGCTCCAGATTTGGTACTTGATGGCCAACCAAGCGCCGATACCAATGCCCAAGACAGCGGTGATGGCGTTGAGGCTGAGGGTAGATATACCGCTGACACCTTGACCAATGGTGCAACCCATGGCGGTCACGCCGCCAACGCCCATCAAAACCGCACCCACCAAGTGATGGGCCAGGTCGGATGTTTGTCCAAACCCTTCCCAGCGGAAACTGCCATTGAGCCAGGAGGAAATGGCGGCACCGCTGACCACGCCCATGGCAGACACCATGCCAAAGCTCAGCACCTTGCTGACATCGCTGTAAAACATCAGCCAATCCAAGATGTATGCCATGGGGGCGACAAAACTCATGGCCTCCATGCGTCCTGAATTGGTGGTCAGGTACACGGCTTCCAGGGTCTCGGGATGTTCAGGGACAAAGCCCAGGTGCCCGCTGACCCACAGCATGGCCGTGGCCACCAAACCCAAACCGACACCGGCGAATACATGCTGGGCTTGCCAGAAATCTTTGTTTGAGAAGGCCCACAGCGCCAAGACGCTGCCCACGGCCAAACCGGTCAAGGGCCAAATATGGGGTAGATCCAGCCCTGCAGAAACCCAGGTGCCCAGGTGTGCGCCTGCAGGCAGGTTGACAAAAACCGTGTCAATGCTTTGATTGCGCCACACGGCGGTCAAGCCCTTCAAGGTGGCAAATGCAGACACCCCCATGAACACAAAGACCACCCACGACTTGAGGTTACCGGTGCCCATGCGGATCAAGGTCTTGTTGCCACAACCCGAAGCCAAAACCATGCCGACACCAAACATGGTGCCACCGATCAAGGTGGACAACCACAGCCACCTGGGCGTGTTGTAGAGCGATTGCTTGGGGTCTATTTGCCCAGACATAGTCAGCAGGGCGAATCCAGCCATGGCGGTGGCCATCACCAAAGCCCATTGGCGCATGCGCGACCAATCCCCCATATTGATCACATCGCTCAAGGCACCCATGGTGCAAAAGTGGGTTCGCTGCGCAATGACGCCAAATACCAGCGATAAGGCAAAAGACGCCCACAACACCCATTGAATTTGATTGGCAATATCGTCCATGTTCAAGGCCGTGGTGGCGATTTATTTCAAACGTGACAGACGATCTTTGGCCGCGGTGGCCGCCTCTGATTCGGGGTGCGCTTTGATCAAGTCCTCCAGCGCTTTGCGGGCTGATTTAACGTCTTTGAGCTCGATGTGGCAGTTGGCCAAGGCCAACATCGACTCGGGTACACGCGGGTGCGGGGCCATGGCCACCAAACTGCGAAAACTCACCATGGCGTCTTTGTATTCTTTGACCGCGTACTGCGCATTTCCCAGCCAAAACAATGCTGTTGCCTTGTACCCGCTTTGCGGATACCTGCGGACAAAATCTGACAGCATGGTCAATGCTTGCCCATAGTCACCTTTGCGAAAGACCTCCAAAGCCTGGTCGTGGTCACGCTTCTCTGTGGGCTCGGCCAGAAACTCTCGCCCATCCATCGCCACTTTGATGGGTTCGAGTTTGCGCAAACGGTCATCTTGGGACTGAATTCTGTCCTTTTGCTCACGCTGCCATCCTGACAAGGATTTGAGCAAGTCTTCATTGGCGCCACGAGACTTGGCCAATTCAGCCCTGAGGGATTCAATCTGGTTTTGTAAATCCAATAGGCTGCGGCGAAGGACTTGCATTTCGTCTTGGTTCTTGTCAGTGACTTCGTTGCCCTTCTTCATCAACACTTGATTGTCAGCACGCAAGACTTCGATGGACATGCGCATGGTTTCAACCCGTTGGCGCAAGTCCAATATCGCTCGGCGCGCCTCATCGTCTTCAAACAAGCCAGCTTGGGCGGTTGAAGAAAAGGCCAAGAAAAACAAGCCCCAAAGGACTGCAAAGACCCGCGGCTTCATCATTTGTAGGCGATCTCAGCCCTGCGGTTTTTGGCAAAAGCCTCTTCTGAGCTGCCAGCCATGGCGGGCTTTTCTTTGCCCAAGCTGACCGCCTCGATTTGCCCATCTGAGACACCCAGCAGGTTGAGCGCCTTGCGCACGGCTTCAGAACGTTTTTGGCCCAGTGCCAAGTTGTATTCACGGCCACCACGCTCATCGGTGTGGCCTTCCACAGCCACGCGCCGCTTGCTGTCTTGTTTGATGAAGGCGGCATGCTTTTCAATCACCGCTTGAAACTCGGGCTTGATGGCAAAACTGTCATAGTCAAAGTAAATGACCAGGGCCACACCCGCTGGACCACTGGGCACAGCAGCCAATGGACGCGCGTCAACGCTGGCCACGGCCGAACGGGCTGGGGGCGGTGCTGGAGCTGGTGCCGCAGCCGCGGCCACTTGCGTACCTGATTTGTCCTCGACGGGGACCTCATTGAGCTTGACCGGTGAAGAGCAAGCCACGAGCAAGGCCAGGGTGGCCAAAAGACAAAGGGTTTTTTTCATTTGTAGTACTCCAAAAAATCACTGCTTTAAAAACGGGCCCCAATGGGGTTCTCGAATGTCACCATTCTGCCCCGCCAACCTGGCCTTGATGCGGCCATCGACCGTGGTGGTCATCAATGCCTCGCGACCTTGGAGTTGGGTCGAGTAAACAATCAAGCGGCCATTGGGCGAGAAACTGGGCCGTTCATCCGGACCGGTGTCTGTGATGGTTTGAACGGTTTCAGACTTGAGGTCCATGACCTGTAATTTGAACTGGCCATTGATGCGAGAAATATAGGCCATCCAACGCCCATCAGGGCTGATGGCTGGGGAGATGTTGTAGGTACCAGAAAAGGTCACCCTTTGCGCTGGACCACCCATGGTGGGTGTGCGATAGATTTGCGGAGAACCGCCCCGATCACTGACAAAATAAAAGGCAGACCCATCTGGATAAAAAGCGGGCTCGGTATCGATGCTGTTGGATTGCGTCAACCTGCGGGGCTCACCCCCTTGGGCGGAGATCATGTAAATCTGCGAACCGCCATCTTTGCTGAGGGTTACCGCCAAGCTGCGTCCATCAGGCGCCCAAACCGGCGCGCTGTTATTGCCCTTGAAATTGGCCAATACACGCCGCTTTCCAGAGTAGACATCGTGCACATAGACCACAGGTTTGCGCGCCTCGAAGGAAACATAGGCCAGCTCCTGCCCATTGGGTGACCAGTTGGGCGAAATGATGGGCTCTGGGCTGGTCAAGGCAGCTTGGGCATTTTCACCATCGGCATCGGCTACCCACAGGCTGAACCGGGTGCCCAGTTTGGTCACGTATGCAATGCGGGTTGAAAAAACGCCTTTTTCGCCGGTCAGTTTTTCATAGATGAAGTCAGATATGCGGTGGGCAATCATGCGCAAATCACCGGTGGGCGTAGCGAAGCTTTGCCCGCCCAAATCATGGCCACGCACCACATCCCACAACCTGAAGCGAATATCAAAACGGCCATCGGCCAATTTGGTAACGCTGCCGGTGAGCAAGGCCTCATCGCCTTTTTGCTTGAGGGACATGAAATCGGGGCGGGCCAACTCGTCCATGGGGGCGGTCAAGGCATTGCCCCGGAATTGGCCGCTGCGCTCCAAATCGGCTTGGACAATGGTTGATATTTTTTGCGGAGAGCCCTCTTCCCCGCGCATGGGGGCGATGGCAATTGGTATCTGGGTCAGCCCGACACCAGAGACCTCAACCCTGAATTGCGCATAAGCAGGCCATGCCAAGAAGCATGGCACAAGCCATATCCAAGAAAGAAACCTGGCAGCGAAGGAGTGGCGTCGGTCAAACAAGGTCAGATGATTGGAAGACAGGGCAAACGCTATAGTAGCACCATCCCCCATGTATTCGACCTGCTGTGCCCACCCCCTCGCTCTATAAACGCTTGTTTGGCTATGCCAAGGCATATAAATGGGCTTATGCCATTTCTTTCGTGGGCATGGCATTGACCGCAGTGACCGAAGCCATGCTGCCGGCCATGATGAAGTATTTGCTTGACCAAGGCTTTCAGGTGCAATCCCAGCACCACATCTTGGTCATTCCCTTGGCGATTGTGGGATTATTTTTGGTCAAAGGCCTGCTCATTTATGTCAGCAACTATGTCGCCACCTGGATCACCACCAACGTGACCATGGCTTTGCGCAATGACATGTTCGCCAAAATGTTGCGCCTGCCCGCCACTGCTTTTGCAGATGCCCAAGGCAGTTACATCTCCAAAGTGCTGTACGACGTGCTCAACATTGGTGAAACCATTTCCCAAGTGGTGGTCTCAGCTTTTCGGGAAGCCTTGACAGTGGCCACCTTGATCGCCTATTTGCTGTATTTGGATGTCAGATTGGCGCTGATTGCGCTCAGCGTGGGGCCTGTGATCATTGGGTTTGTGCGGCTTTTTTCCAAACGCCTGCGGCAAGCGAGTCGCAAGGGCTTGGAGTCGATTGGCGAGATCACCCATGTGCTGGAAGAGTCGGTCTTGTGCCAAAAGATCATCAAAATTTACCAAGGTCAAGCCACTGAGAAGCAACGCTTTGAAGCCGCCAATGGCCGATTTCGCCGCTCTCAAATGCGCGAGGCCGTGCCCGCTTCGGCCACCACCCCGTTGACCCATTTGTCCGCCTCCATTGCATTGGCCGTGATTGTTTATTTAGCGCTTGATCAGGTGAACCAAGTGGGCGCAGATACCGGCGTCACCACGGTGGGTGGATTTGTGGCCTTTGTCACGGCCATGCTGATGCTGCTGGCCCCGTTGAAAAAACTCACAGAGGTCAATACCGCCTTACAACGCGGCCGGGTCTGTGCCCAAAGCGTTTTTGCTTTTTTAGACAGCCCCGAGGAGGAGGACAAAGGCCGCAGAGAATGGCGCGAACCCCAGGGGCGCATTGAGTTTCGACATGTCAGCTTCAGTTACGCCTCCTCCAGCACGCCAGCCCTGGACGCGATTGATTTGTGCATCGAGCCCGGTCAAACCTTGGCGGTGGTGGGAGCATCTGGCGGCGGAAAGTCGACCTTGGCGGCGTTGTTGCCGCGTTTCATGTCCCCCACCCAGGGACAAGTATTGATCGATGGCATCGATGCCCAAGACCTCAGCTTGGTGTCTTTGCGAAAGCACATGTCACTGGTCACCCAAGAAGTTTTGCTTTTCAATGACACGATTGCGGCCAATATCGCTTACGGGCATGCCAATCCCGACAGGGCAGCCGTGGAAATGGCGGCCAAGGCAGCCAATGCCTGGGATTTCATCACCGCTCAGCCCTTGGGGTTGGACACCCTGGTGGGCGAGGCTGGCATGCGCTTGTCTGGCGGGCAGCGCCAGCGCATTTCCATTGCCAGGGCCATCTACAAAAATGCGCCCATCCTGATCCTGGATGAAGCCACGTCTGCTCTGGATGCCGGGTCTGATCGGTCGGTTCAAGCCGCATTGGCCAATTTGATGCAGGGGCGCACCTGTGTGGTCATTGCCCACCGTTTGTCCACCATTCAACACGCTGACCGAATTGCGGTTTTGAACCAAGGCCGCTTGGTGGAAATGGGTAACCACGATGAATTGCTTCTACTCAACGGCATCTATGCCTCCTTGTACCGCTTGCAATTCAATGGTCTGGCCCTGTAAAAATCCATCCGAATGATGAGCACATCCATGGACCGATGCGCGGTGTCAGTGATCGTGATCACCCTGAACGAAGCAGATCGCTTGACGGCCACTTTGCAAGCCTTGCAATGGGCGCAGGAAATCATCGTTGTGGACGCCGGCAGCACCGATGGCACCCTGGCCATTGCCCAGCAATGGGCGACACGGGTGGAGCACCGGCCCTGGTCTGGGTTTGGCGCACAAAAAAACCATGCCCTGTCTTTGGCCAGCCTGCCTTGGGTGGTGTCGATTGATGCCGATGAACGGGTGACGCCCGAGTTGGCCCAAGAGATCCAGGCATTTGTGAACCGCGATGGTGGCGGCTACCTGGCCGCTAATTTGCCGCGTTTGTCCCGTTATTGCGGCCGCGATATCCACCACAGCGGCTGGTGGCCAGACCCGGTGTGTCGCGTCTTCAAGCGCGGACACGCCCGCTTCAGCGACGATTTGGTGCATGAAAAAATCATCTCTACCGGACCGGTTTGGAATTTCCAAGGTTTGCTGATGCACGACAGCTTTCAAAACCTGGATCAAGTGCTGCACAAATTGAACCAGTATTCCCGTGAAGGCGCGCTGAATTTGCAACGCAAAGGCAAAAAGTCTGGTTTGGGCAAGGCCATTGGACACGGCCTGTGGGCATTTTTTCGCACCTATGTCTTGCGACGCGGATTTTTAGATGGTCGCGAAGGCTTTATCTTGGCTGTCTCGAATGCGGAGGGCACCTACTACCGCTACCTCAAGCTGATGTACTTGAATGAGTCCACAGCGGCCACGCCAAAATGAAAATCTCCGTGGTTGTCACCACCTACAACAGGCCCCAAGCACTGAGTTTGGTGCTGCGCGCTTTGTTGGCCCAGCGCCAAGCGCCATTTGAAATTTTGGTCGCGGATGATGGGTCTGGCGCCCCTACCCGAGAAGCGATCCGCCAGATGGCCCGTGATGCCGACGTACCCATTCGACACTTGTGGCAAACCGATGATGGGTTTCGGGCAGCGTCGGCGCGCAATATGGCGGTTGCCGCAGCCCAGGGCGAATTGATGGTTTTTTTGGATGGCGATTGCATTCCTCGACCTGACTTCATCGCCCAACACGCACGCTTGGCCCAAGTCGGGTGGTTTGTGGCGGGCAGTCGTTTGTTGTTGACACCCGCTTTGACCCAAAAGGCTGAGGACCAACAATGGCCACTTCACCAATGGGGACGCGGTGCATGGTGGCTGCAGCGTTTGAAGGGACAAACCAATCGATGGTTGCCATTGCTCAACCTGCCAGGGCACGCCTGGCGGCGCAGTCAGCCTCAGCATTGGCAAAGCGCTCGCACCTGCAACATGGCTGTGTGGCGCAGCGACTTGGTGGCGGTGAATGGCTTTGACGAAAGCTATCAAGGGTGGGGGCATGAAGATGCGGATTTGGCGGTTCGATTGATCCGCCATGGTGTGCACTACAAAAATGGCCGCTTTGCGCTCACTGTTTTGCACCTGTGGCACGCGGAAAATGATCGATCCCTTTTGCCAGAAAACCTGGCGCGCTTGGATGCCATCCTCGAAGGGAGCCACACACAAGCACCACTGGGATTGGCTCAGCATTCTCCCGCGTCCATCGAACAAGCCATGCAGATGCAAGCATGATGAGCATCCCCATTTTGATGTACCACCAGGTCGACGAGATGCCGCCGGCAGGCGCTCCGCTGCGGGGAATGACCGTCAGCCCCCAGCGCTTTGCGCAACACATGCGCTTGTTGAAAACCTGGGGCTTTCAAGGCCTTTCCATGCGCAACTTGGAACCTTATCTGAATGGCCGCTTGAGGGGGCGGGTGGTGGGCATCACTTTCGATGATGGCTATGCCAACACCCACGCCAACGCCCTGCCCATTTTGCAGGCATGGGGGCACACGGCGACATGCTATGCGGTCAGCCACCACATGGGCGGCCACAACCATTGGGACGCCAGTACCGGCGTGGCGACCAAAGCCTTGATGGATATTCAGGCCTGGCGTGAATGGGTTGGCTCAGGCATGGACGTGGGGTCCCACACCTGTGACCACATCGATTTGAGCCAATCGGATGAGGTCACCGTGCGCCAACAAATTCAACGATCCAAGGCAGAGTTGGAGCAAAAGCTGGGCATCGATGTGCGCCATTTTTGTTACCCCTACGGTCGATTTTTGCCCCATCACCCCGATTGGGTTGCACAAGCGGGCTATGCGTCGGCCACCACCACCCAAAGAGGACGGGTCCATTCCGCCTTGGGGCCTGCGGCTTTTACCCTGCCCCGTGTGTTGGTCAACCACCGCAGCACATGGGCACACATGGCCCTCAAATTATTTACCGGCTACGAAGAGGGCCGTTAAGCGGCTTTTTACAGTCAGCGCCGGTTTGCCGTGACTTGCTCAAACACCGCTTCGTGCGCCCGCGCGCATTGCGACCAGGTCTTTTGCCCCGCCCAAGCATGGCCAAGTGCCGCCAGTTGCTGCATCCGTTCGGGTTGATCCACCAAGGTCTGCAAAGCTTGGGCCAATTCTGGGGCGTCGGTGGGGTCTTGTAAAACCAGGGCTTGTGAGCCATGGCTCAATTCAGCACTGATGCCGCAATAAGGCAAGTCACTGACCACCACCGGCAAACCGTTGGCCATGGCCTCTAAGACAACCATGCCGTAGGTGTCCTCTAAGGTTGGATGGGTCAGCACATCGGCAGCGTGATAAGCCCAGCGCAAGTCTTGCTGGGGGCCTATGAAAAGAAGTCTCTCCAGCACGCCCGCATCCTCGGCCAAGGCGCAATAAGCCGATGCGGCTGGGATGTGTCCTGCGATCACCAATTTCCACTCGGGCGGTAACAGTCCTAAGGCATGGATCAGCGTTTTAAGCCCTTTGCGCAAGGGGTCGTTGGCGACCAAGAGTGCCAGCCGTGCCTGCAAAGGCAAACCCAAAGCCGCGCGCGCACTGACTTGGTCTTGTGCAGACTTTGGCACAGCGGAACTCACACCAGGGGTGATGACATGCACCTTTCCTTTCGCCACAGGGTAGGTTTGCTCCAAAGTCATTCGCAAGGGCTCTGAGACAGCCAACACGGCACGTTGCCCATTGGCCACGCCTTTCAAACGCGCACCTTCCAGCCACCAATACGCCAACAATCGGGGGCTGGTGAGGATCTTCAAAATGCGCAAAGCTTTGCGCCAACCGTGGCGATTTTTCAGCAGGCTGTATCGAATGGGCAGAACGTGAAAGCACTGCACGTTCCCATGCCAACTGTGCTCGTGGGAGTAGACCACGTCAAACCCACGGTGTGTCAGCCAAGCCGTTGTCAAGGCAAACCACAACTGATTGACCCATCGGGGTCGGCGCAGGGGGCCGGGTATTTTGTGCGGTGTCCACCCGTTGGGGGGTGAAGACCCAAAAGTCTGGGCAAACACATGCACCTCGTGGCGTTGCGCCAATTCTTCGGCCACGGCCACAGAATAACGTTCCGCGCCCCCGCCTTGGGGGTCAAAGTGGCGACTCAAAAAGGCAATTCGCATGGGCGTTACTCAGAGCATGCCTTCAAAGCAAGACGATGTCGTATTGCTCGGGCCCCATGGATGACTCGCTTTGCAAAGAAATCGGTTTGCCAATGAAATCACTCAAACCCGCCACATGGGTGCTTTCCTCGTCGAGCAATAAGTCAATCACCGGCGGACTGGCCACCACCCTGAATTCCAGCGGGTTAAATTGACGCGCTTCGCGCAGGATCTCGCGCAAGATGTCGTACACCACCGTGCGGGCTGTTTTGACAGAACCCTTGCCGTCGCAGGCAGGACAGGGCTCGCACAGCAAATGGGCCAAGGATTCACGGGTGCGTTTGCGCGTCATCTCCACCAAGCCCAACTGGGAAAACCCACTGACCATGGTTTTCACCCTGTCGCGTTGCAAATGTTTGCGAAATTCAAACAGCACGGCTTGTTGGTGGTCTTGCGTCAACATATCGATGAAGTCGGCCACCACAATGCCCCCCAAATTGCGCAATCGCAATTGGCGTGCAATGGCGCCGGCCGCTTCAAGATTGGTTTTAAAGATGGTTTCGTCAAAGTTTCTGGCGCCCACATAGCCGCCTGTGTTGACATCCATCGTGGTCAAGGCCTCGGTTTGATCGATCATCAAATAGCCACCCGACTTCAAGTCAACGCGCCTGCCCAGGGCGCGGCTGATTTCGTCATCCACTGAAAACAAATCAAAGATGGGCCGCTCACCCTTGTACAACTGCAACTTCTCTGCTGCAGAGGGCATGAACTCAGAACCAAAGATCAGCAGGGCCTCATATTGCTCTTTGGAGTCGATGCGAATGCTTTGCGTGCCTTCGCCGACCAAGTCTCTGAGCACGCGCTGCAACAAATTGAGATCGCGGTGCAACAGGGTTTTGGCCGGCTGTGTGGTGGATGCTTCTTTGATGCGCGACCAGGTTTTGCGCAGATATTGAATGTCTTCTGAGAGTTCACCATCACTGGCATCTTCTGCGTTGGTGCGGACTATGAAGCCGCCTGGGGTCCCGGCGGCGGTTTTGTCATGGGCCAGTCCCTGCAACTTGCTGCGCAGTGCTTCCCGTTGTTCAAAAGGGATTTTTTGCGATATGCCGATGTGGTTGTCTTGCGGCAAGAAAACCAACATGCGGCCGGCCAAACTGATTTGGGTTGACAGGCGTGCCCCTTTGCTGCCGATCGGGTCTTTGATCACTTGCACCATCAGGGTTTGACCCTCGAACACTTGCTTTTCTATGGGCAGGGGTGCTTGGCCGCTGGGGGTGTCGCTGTCAGCGTGCCGAGCGGTGATGGTGGTGAGCAAGTCACCCACATGCAAAAAGGCGGCCCGCTCCAAACCCACATCAATGAATGCCGACTGCATGCCCGGCAACACACGAGAAACCTTTCCCAGGTAAACATTGCCGACCAAACCACGCTCGAGCGTTCGCTCCATGTGCAACTCTTGGAGGGCCCCGTTTTCAATCACTGCCACGCGGGTTTCTTGGGGCGACCAATTGACCAAAATATCTTGCTGAAGGCTCATCACAGTCCTTTCCAAGTCGGCTTGAGCAACTCGGTGGTCTCATGCACGGGCAAGCCCATGATCCCCGAATAGCTGCCTTCTATGTGCGCGATATGTGCAGCCGCCCTCCCCTGAATGGCATAGGCGCCAGCTTTTCCGTCCCACTCCCCGGTATCCAAGTAAGCATCCAATTCAGCATCGCTCCAAGTCGCAAACCGAACTTGAGATACGCAGATCGCATGCCGCTCTTCCAAAGGGGTGCCAGCAGCAATCGCTGTGAACACCGCATGGGTTTTCCCGCTCAAAGCGCGCAACATGTCTTGCGCGTGTTGGCGATCTTGTGGCTTACCCAATATATCGGAACCCAGGGCCACGGTGGTGTCGGCACACAAAATGGGGGCCAAAGAAAGCCCCCTCAAGCGCCAACGGTTCAAAGCAGCCCTCAATTTGAGCGCGGTGACACGCTTCACATAATCTAGCGGCGACTCCCGGGCTTGTGTGGACTCCAGGGATTCCACATCCTCAGAAGGGTCTGGCAGCAACAGCACGAAGCCTTGACCCATTTGGCTGAGCAAAGATTGTCTGCGCGGGCTTTGAGAGGCCAAGTAGATGAAGGGCGGCATGGTCTCATTCTCGGTGATAGGGGTGATTGGCCAACACAGAGATTCCCCGGTAGAGCTGTTCAATCAAGATCACCCGGGCCAAAGCATGCGGCAAAGTGAGGTCTGACAGGCGCAAGCTCAGGTGGGCCTTGCGCTTGAATTCCGCATCCAGGCCATCAGGCCCCCCAATGACAAACGCCAGGTTGACGTTTTCTTGTTGCCACGTCTTCAATCGACGGGCCAATTCCAATGTGCCCAGGTTTAAGCCTCGTTCGTCCAGAACAATGCGCAAGGTGTCTGCAGGCAAGGCCGCTTCAATGCGCTTTTTTTCCGCCAACAAACATTTTTCTGTCGCCAAGTTGTGGCGCGGTTCGGTTTTGACCACTTTGATCTCCAGTGGCCAATCCGGTGGGAAGCGCTTGGCATAGTCCAGACAAGCCTGCTGTGCCCATTCAGGCATGCGCTGTCCCACGGCCACCACCCAAAGCTTCATGAGGCCTTGGTTTTGGGGCGACCCGTGGCTTTAATGGATTTTTTGGGTGCTGCCTTTTTGGCGGGCGCCACAGAAGATGGGGTGGTTGCTGGTGCCCGAGTGGGGTTTTTGCAGGCCACTTTTTTCGCCGGGCTTGATTTGGGCGCTGCGCTTTTGGTTTTGGTTTTGACCGCTGTTGCTTTCACCGCCACAGGTGCCACGGGTTTGGGCGCGCCCAACTTCAGGCGCACTGGCTTGTCACCCCAAATTTCTTCTAAATGGTAGTACTGCCGAATGGCCTGCTGCATGATGTGAACCACGGCAGGACCGCAGTCGACAATGATCCATTCGCCGTTGTCTTCCCCTTCCAAGCGGGGTTTGGGCAGCCCCGCTTCGCGCACCTTGTCACGAACACTGCTGGCAAGAGATTTGGTTTGCCGATTGGAAGTGCCCGTGGCAATGATGACGCGCTCAAACAAGGGAGACAAATGTTCGGTGTTGAAGACCACGATGTCTTGTGCCTTCACATCTTCGAGCGCATCCACGATCAAGCGCTGGAGTTTTTGAATGTCTTTTGGAGTGGCGGCAGAAGTGGTCATCGGGTTGGGCTGTACAGGTGATGGTGTTGAATGTAGTCGTTAACGCGGGGCATGACCCACTGGGAAATTGAGCGCCCTTGTTCAAATGCTTCGCGGATGCGCGTTGCGCTGATATCCATGCATGGAAAGGCCATATCGATGGCGTTTTGAGAAGCCCGATTGTGCCACCTGCCCACGGATGGGGAAGGCAGCTCGTCAGAAGTGCGCGCCGCCACCACGACTTGGGCGATTTGAACAATCTTCTGCCACTCGCGCCAACTCTCCAAGGATTTGGCCTGATCTTCACCAATGATCAAAAACCATTTGGCCTGTGGGTGCTCGGCTTGCAACTCATTCAAGCTGTCCACGGTGTATGAGGGGCCAGCGCGGCGTGTTTCACGGTCATCAATCACCACCTGGGGCATATCGGTAAAGGCCAAAGACAACATGGCCAAGCGATGAAACGCGGGGGTTTTGGAAGGGGCTTTGTGTCCCGCCTGGCCGGTGGGCAGCACATACAAGGCATCCAAACTCAGATGCGCCATGGCATGCTTGGCCAAGGCCAGATGCGCCAAATGCGGCGGGTCAAAAGCACCGCCGTAAAACCCCAACTTGCGTTGGGTGGTTGGGGTGGGTGTTGGGTTGTTTGGGTTCAAACCCAATCTTTTCGAACCAAAAAGTCGGTATAAAGCTTGGCCTCTGGGCTGCCCGGCTCGGGCTTTTGCTGGTAAGCCCAACTGACCAGGGGTGGCATGGACAACAAGATGGACTCGGTTCGGCCGCCGGACTGAAGTCCAAAGTGGGTGCCCCTGTCCCACACCAAATTGAACTCCACATAGCGGCCTCGGCGCATCAATTGGTGTTGTCGCTCTCGCTCGCCAAAGGCCATGTCCTTGCGCCGCTCCACAATGGGTAAATAGGCAGTGAGCAAGGCATTGCCCACGCGTTGCATCAAGCTAAAACCCCCTTCAAAGCCCAATTCTGAAAAGTCATCGTAAAAAATACCGCCCACGCCGCGTTGCTCTTGTCGGTGCTTCAGGGTGAAGTAGTCGTCGCACCAGGTTTTGAAACGCGGGTACAGCTCGGCACCAAAGGGTTCCACCGCTTCTTTGCAAGTTTGGTGGAAGTGCTGGGCATCTTCTTCAAAGCCATAGTAAGGCGTCAAATCCATGCCCCCGCCAAACCATGACACGGGCGGACCTTCCTGGGGATGCGCCGTCAGCATGCGGATGTTCATGTGCACGGTGGGCACATACGGGTTGCGCGGGTGAAACACCAATGACACGCCCATGGCTTGAAAAGGCGCGCCCTTCAACTCGGGCCGGTGCTGGGTGGCCGAGGCAGGCAACTGTGGCCCACGGACATTTGAAAAACCAACGCCTGCGCGCTCAAACACGGGGCCATTTTCAAGAATTTGTGTATCACCCTCACCTTGCAACATTTCGGTTTTCTCTTTTTGCCAGGGGTCGCGCAAAAAAGCCGTGCCATCGATGTCCGTCAAGGCCTGGGTGATGCGGCTTTGTAAATCGACGAGGTAAGAATGAACTTGTTCAGTGGGGCTCATGGTGGGTTCGCCAGCAAAGGTTTGTGAAACAGCCTAGTTGCGAATGGCCAAATGGCCAATGTCATTGCGATATTGTTGGCCATCGAAGGAAATTTTATGCACGCCCAAATAGGCTTGTTTTTGAGCAGCGCGCGCGGTACTGCCCAGGGCGGTCACACACAACACCCGCCCGCCTTGGGTGGTCAGGGTTTGGCCGTTCCAAGCCGTTCCGGCATGAAAGACCATGGTGTCGGCCGACTCTGGTGGCAAACCAGTGATGGCGTCACCCGATTGCGGCGCCAAAGGGTAGCCGCGACTGGCCATCACCACACCCAAGGCGGTTCGGGTATCCCATTGAATGGGGAAGTCCTTCAAAGCGACCTCATCATCCTCAGTGGCAGCCAGCAAAAGGGACAGCAAATCGCTTTTGAGCCGCATCAAAATGGGCTGTGTCTCTGGGTCGCCAAGCCGGCAATTGAACTCCAAAGTTTTGGGCTTGCCGTGGGCATCAATCATCAAGCCTGCGTATAAAAAACCGGTGTAAGAGATGCCGTCTTTTTTCATGCCGGAGATGGTGGGCAAGATGATTTCGCGCATGACCCGCGCGTGTATTTCTGGGGTCACCACTGGGGCTGGAGAGTAAGCCCCCATGCCACCCGTGTTGGGGCCTTGATCGTGGTCCAGCAGTCGCTTGTGGTCTTGAGAGGTGGCCAGCGGCAAGACTTGGTCGCCATGGCACATCACCATGAAGCTGGCCTCTTCGCCGGCCAAAAATTCTTCAATCACCACACAAGCCCCGGCTTGGTTGTGCTTCACGCCCAAGGCATTGGAGGTGAGCATGTCGTCAATGGCTTGGTGTGCTTGGTCCAGGGTTGTGGCCACCACCACCCCTTTGCCTGCGGCCAGGCCATCGGCTTTGACCACAATGGGTACCCCCAGGCTCTCAACATAGCGATGGGCCAGCGTGGCGTCGGTGAAGGTTTCGTGCCGAGCGGTGGGAATGCCGTGGCGACGCATGAAGTCTTTGGAGAAGGCTTTAGAGCTCTCCAGTTGTGCGGCCGCTTGGGTCGGCCCAAAAATGCGCAAGCCATGGGCACGAAATTCGTCCACCACGCCTGCGGCCAACAAGGCCTCGGGGCCGACCACGGTGATGTCGATTTGGGCATTTTGGGCCCATTCCCGCAAGGCCACCACATCGGTGATGGGGATGTTTTCCAAGCGTTTGTCGCTGGCCGTGCCCCCGTTGCCGGGGGCCACATAAACAGTCTGAACCAAAGGCGAATGCGCCAACTTCCAAGCCAGCGCATGTTCACGGCCACCGCCGCCCAAAACCAGGGCCTTCATAGTTCGGCGTTGTGATAGACGTCTTGGACGTCGTCGAGCTCATCCAAAACGTCAAGGATTTTTTGCATTTTTTCAGCGTCTGCGGCCGCCAAAGCCACAGAAATTTCAGGCCGATAGGTGATTTCGGCCAACACTGCCAGGAGCTGAGCGCCCTCCAAGGCGATCTTGACGGGCTCAAACATGCTGGGCGGGCACAAAACCTCCATCGCACCATCTTCTGAGTTGATGACATCATCGGCACCGGCTTCCAGCGCCACCTCCATCAAACGGTCTTCGTCGGCACCCGGGGCAAAGATAAATTGCCCACAATGTTTGAATTGATAGGCCACAGACCCATCACTGCCCAAGTTGCCACCATGTTTGCTCAAGGCGTGCCGCACTTCTGCCACGGTGCGAACCTTGTTATCCGTCATGGTGTCGACCATCAAGGCCACACCACCGACGCCATATCCCTCATAGCGAATTTCTTCGTAATGGACACCCTCCAAATTGCCTGTGGCTTTGTCGATGTTGCGCTTGATGGTGTCGGCGGGCATATTCGCCGCTTTGGCCTTCTCCACAGCCAAACGCAGGCGGGGGTTGACATTCATGTCAGCCCCACCACCGCGGGCAGCGACCATGATTTCACGGATGACGCGGGTCCAAACTTTGCCCCGCTTTTCGTCTTGTCGGCCTTTGCGGTGCTGGATATTGGCCCATTTGCTGTGTCCTGCCACTTGAAATCCTTTTTTTGATATTTGAATTTTAACGATTCAGTGTTTGACAAACGAAAAGGGCGGCCGTTGATGCGACCGCCCTGCCCCGCCATAGATCGGCAATGAAGGCGCGATCAGTCAGCCGTGGCTTCTTCTGGCTCGGTGGGTTCAGACTTGGAGGCCTTGGACTCTTTTTTGGGCAGGGGCTGGATGTCGAGCAAGACCTCCTCTTTGTCGTCAATGTTCACCGTCAAGCGCCCGCCATCGGTTAAACGCCCAAACAACAACTCGTCGGCCAATGCGCGCCGAATGGTGTCTTGGATGAGGCGTTGCATGGGACGCGCGCCCATGAGAGGGTCAAAGCCTTTTTTGGCCAAATGTTTGCGCAAGTCGTCGGTGAAAGTGACATCGACTTTCTTTTCTGCCAGCTGCGTCTCCAGTTGCAGCAGAAATTTGTCCACCACGCGCATGATGATTTGTTCGTCCAAGGCTTTGAAGCCGACGATGGCATCCAAACGGTTGCGGAATTCGGGGGTGAAAAGGCGCTTGATATCGGCCATTTCGTCCCCGGCTTGACGGGGATTGGTGAAGCCAATGGTGGCTTTGTTCATCGTCTCGGCACCCGCATTGGTGGTCATGATGATGATCACGTTGCGGAAGTCGGCCTTGCGCCCGTTGTTATCGGTCAAGGTGCCATGGTCCATGACTTGCAGCAAAACATTGAAAACATCTGGATGGGCTTTTTCAATCTCATCCAAGAGCAAAACAGAGTGAGGCTTTTTGGTGACCGCTTCCGTGAGCAATCCACCTTGGTCAAAGCCCACATATCCCGGGGGCGCACCGATCAAACGGCTGACCGCATGGCGCTCCATGTACTCCGACATATCAAAGCGGATCAACTCGATGCCCATGATGAAGGCGAGTTGCTTGGCCGCTTCGGTTTTGCCCACACCCGTGGGGCCACTAAAGAGGAATGAGCCGATGGGTTTGTCCGATTTGCCCAAACCAGAACGCGCCATCTTGACTGCTGAGGCCAGCACTTCTAGGGCTTTGTCTTGACCAAACACCACGCTTTTGAGGTCACGCTCCAAGGTGTGGAGTTTGCCGCGGTCATCATTGGACACGTTGGCTGGCGGGATGCGCGCAATTTTGGCCACGATGTCTTCGATTTCGGTTTTGCTGATGGTTTTTTTGCGCTTGGACGGTGGCAGTATGCGCTGGGCGGCACCTGCTTCGTCTATGACATCAATGGCTTTGTCAGGCAAATGCCGGTCATTGATGTATTTGGCGCTGAGCTCGGCAGCGGCTTGCAATGCGGCCACGGCGTACTTGACGTTGTGGTGCTCCTCAAACCGGGACTTCAAGCCTTTGAGAATGTCGACCGTTTGCTCCACCGAGGGCTCATTGACGTCCACTTTTTGGAAGCGCCTGGACAGAGCCGCGTCTTTTTCAAAAATGCCGCGGTATTCGGTGAAGGTCGTCGCGCCAATGCATTTGAGCTGGCCAGAACTCAACGCGGGCTTGAGCAGGTTAGAGGCATCCAAGGTGCCGCCAGACGCTGCGCCCGCACCAATCAGGGTGTGAATCTCATCGATGAACAAGATGGCCTGAGGTTTGTCTTTGAGGTTTTTGAGCACGCCCTTGAGGCGTTGCTCAAAGTCCCCCCGGTATTTGGTGCCTGCCAACAGGGCGCCCATGTCCAAGGAGTACACCTGTGAATCGGCCAATATGTCGGGCACTTCCTTTTGGGTGATGCGCCAAGCCAAGCCCTCGGCAATCGCAGTTTTGCCCACGCCAGCCTCGCCCACCAGCAAGGGGTTGTTTTTACGGCGCCGGCACAGGATTTGAACCACGCGCTCGACCTCGTATTCGCGGCCAATCAAGGGATCGATCTTGCCGTCTTTGGCCATTTGATTGAGGTTTTGGGTGAATTGCTCCAATGGCGAAGCTTTTTCATTTTTCTCCACAGGCTCTTCGTTTTCCTGTGCGGCCGGATCTTGTTGCTTGGGGCTGTCTGGGGGGTCGCTCTTTTTGATGCCGTGCGCAATGAAATTGACCACATCCAATCGGGTCACACCTTGCTGGTGCAAGTAGTAAACGGCGTGCGAATCTTTTTCACCAAAAATGGCCACCAATACATTGGCACCCGTGACCTCTTTTTTGCCATTGCCCGTGGATTGCACATGCATGATGGCGCGTTGGATGACGCGCTGAAAACCCAGCGTGGGTTGGGTGTCGACATCCTCGGTGCCAGCCACCTGAGGGGTGTTGTCCTTGATGAAATTGGCCAAGGACTTGCGCAATTCATCGGTGTTGGCCGAGCAAGCCCGTAAAACTTCAGCAGCGCTGGGGTTGTCCAGCAATGCCAAAAGCAGGTGCTCTACGGTGATGAATTCATGCCGCTGCTGACGGGCTTCAACGAAGGCCATGTGCAAGCTGACTTCGAGTTCCTGGGCAATCATGTGGGTTCCTTCGCGCCGATTGATGGGGTTACTGTATATGGAAATGGACTTGAATTAATCAATGGGTTCGCTCAAACATTGCAAGGGGTGTCCCGCCTGGTTAGCGGCATCCATGACCTGATCGACTTTGGAGGCAGCGACATCTTTGCTAAAGACGCCGCACACGCCCTTTCCGTCCAAATGGATTTTCAGCATGATTTGGGTCGCTGTCTCTCGGTCTTTGCTGAAAAACTGTTGCAAAACCATCACCACGAATTCCATGGGGGTGAAGTCATCATTGAGCATGACCACCTGGTACATCTGCGGGGGTTTGGTCTTTTGTGCTCTGCGCTCCAACACCACTGAGTTGCCGTCATCTGTGCGCTGGGGTTGTGGTGGGGATTGGGGTTGTTGACTTGCCATGGCTTCATTTTATAGGGGGCGGAGATCTTCTTTTTTTCATCTAAAAGAACGCACTTCACGGAATAGGTTGCTAAAAAAATGTTAATATTTAATTCTTTAGAACTAAATTTAACCCAAAAGAGAGTTAAAAATGGACAAAGGAACGGTCAAATGGTTCAGCAACAGCAAAGGTTTCGGGTTTATTGAACCCATCGGGGGTGGACCTGATATCTTTATTCATTTCAGTGCGATCCAAATGGAAGGCTTTAAAACGCTAGAACCCGGCGCGCAAGTCGAGTTTGAATTGGTTCAAGGCCCCAAAGGGCAACAAGCACACGCATTGACGATCACCGCCTTGGCTGAGGGCGGATTGAACTCCGCCACCGAAGGCCACAAAAGCAAAGAGGGGCGCTTGCGCACCCCTCAATTCAGAGCCAATTTGATGGCCTCTCAGGAACGTGCCCCCCAGTTTTGAGGGGGCACGCTGCAAGATTGAACATCACATGTGGTCAATCATGACCTGACCAAAGCCTGAGCAACTGACCTGGGTGGCCCCATCCATCAAACGTGCGAAGTCATAGGTGACTTTCTTGCTGAGAATGGATTTCTCCATGGAGCTGATGATCAGATCTGCCGCCTCGGTCCAGCCCATGTGGCGCAGCATCATCTCTGCCGACAAAATCTCGGAGCCTGGGTTGACATAGTCTTTGCCGGCGTACTTGGGCGCTGTGCCATGGGTGGCTTCAAAACAGGCCACAGAGTCAGACATATTGGCACCGGGGGCGATGCCAATACCGCCCACCTGAGCAGCCAAAGCGTCAGACACGTAATCGCCATTCAAGTTGAGGGTGGCAATCACGCTGTACTCGGCAGGGCGCAACAAAATTTGCTGCAAAAAGGCGTCGGCGATGACGTCATTCACAATGATGTCTTTGCCGGTTTTGGGGTTCTTGAATTTGCACCACGGTCCGCCATCGATCAGTTGCGCACCAAACTCTTTTTGTGCCAGGCCATAGGCCCAATCACGGAAGCCGCCTTCGGTGAACTTCATGATGTTGCCCTTGTGCACGATGGTCACGCTGGGCTTGTCATTGTCAATGGCGTACTGAATGGCTTTGCGCACCAAGCGCTCCGTGCCTTCGCGCGAAACCGGTTTGATGCCAATGCCAGAAGTGTTGGGGAAGCGGATTTTGGTCACGCCCATCTCGTCAATCAGAAACTTGATGAGTTTTTTGGCTTTGTCGCTTTCGGCCTCGTATTCGATGCCAGCGTAAATGTCTTCTGAGTTTTCGCGGAAGATCACCATATGGGTCTTCTCAGGCTCTTTCAAGGGTGAAGGAACACCTTTGAAATACTGAACCGGGCGCAGACAGACATACAGGTCGAGTTCTTGGCGCAGTGCCACGTTCAGGGACCGAATGCCGCCGCCCACAGGGGTGGTCAATGGGCCTTTGATCGAGACCACATACTCTCTTAAAACGGACAGGGTTTCTTCGGGCAACCACACGTCGGGACCGTAAACCTTGGTGGATTTTTCACCGGCGTAGACTTCCATCCAATGGATCTTGCGCTTGCCGCTGTAAGCTTTTTGCACCGCTGCATCCACCACTTTGAGCATGACCGGGGTGATGTCAAAACCGGTGCCATCGCCTTCGATGTAAGGGATGATGGGTTGGTCGGGCACGTTCAGGGACATGTCCTTGTTGACAACGATTTTTTCACCCTGGGAGGGCACTTTGATGTGCTTGTACATGTGGAATATCTCCGTTAGGAAGCCGATCGAATGGGAAATGAAATGTCTATTTCGCGGGCGATTCTAGCAACAGTGACTTATCATTCTCGAATGACAAAAGAGGTCTTATGAATCATCGCAAATGGGCTTGGATATGGGGTTGGTTGTGTTCGCTGGCCTGGGCAGAGGGACAACCTCAGCTTCAATTGCCCCGAATGCAGTTGCAAGCGGGCATGCACCAAATGCAAGTTCAAGTGGCCTCCAACCCAGATCAACGGGCGATCGGTTTGATGCACCGCGCTGAAATGCCCCAAGCCGAAGGCATGTTGTTTGCATTTGAGCAAGCCAGCCAGCAGTGTTTTTGGATGAAGAACACCCTGTTGCCACTGACCGCGGCCTTTATTGCTGACGATGGCACGATCGTCAACCTGGCGGACATGAAGCCCCAAACTCTCGACGCACATTGTTCTGATCAACCCGTGCGTTGGGTGCTGGAGATGAACCAAGGCTGGTTTGCCAAACGTGGCATCAAAGCGGGATTCAAGCTGCAAGGCCCGGTTTTTCGGGGCAAATGAAAAAACCGCCCGAGGGCGGTTTTTTTCACGGGCCTGTGTCTGATCAGCCGAAGTTGGCTTGCGCAAAACCCCAGTTCACCAATTTGTCCAGGAAGGTCTCGACAAACTTGGGCCGCATATTGCGGTAATCAATGTAGTAAGCATGCTCCCACACGTCGACGGTCAAAATCGCTTTGTCGCCCGTGGTCAATGGCGTGCCAGCCGCACCCATGTTGACGATGTCCAAGCTGCCATCGTCCTTTTTCACCAGGAATGTCCAACCAGAGCCAAAGTTACCCACAGCTGACTTCACAAAGGCCTCACGAAATGCAGCATAGCTGCCCCATTTGGCGTTGATGGCCGCAGCCAAGCTGCCTGTGGGTTCGCCGCCACCATTGGGCTTCATGCAGCTCCAAAAGAAGGTGTGGTTCCAAATTTGTGCAGAGTTGTTGTAAACGCCGCCAGAGGACTTCTTGATGATGGACTCCAGGTCCATGCCTTCAAATTCGGTGCCCTTTTGCAAATTGTTCAAGTTCACCACATAGGCGTTGTGGTGCTTGCCATGGTGGAATTCCAGGGTTTCGCGCGAATAGTGGGGGGCCAAATCGTCCAGACCATATGGCAGAGCGGGCAAGGTGTGTTCCATGAATATCCTTCAGCGTTGATGAAAAAAAGGGATTGTAAAAAATTTCAGCCGGCGTTCAGGCCCAGCACCCGAACCCCCGCTTCACCATCAGACAAACTGACCGTCAATTCCTGTTGGGGCGACAGCTGGTGGACCGAAGTGACGGGTTTGTTTTGTTCGTCGGTGAGCCAAGCATAACCCCGCTGCAATACCAAGCGGGGGTCGAGGTTATGCAGTCGCCAAGCCAATTGATCTTGCGCTTGGCGCTTGAGGGCACCATCGGATTGCACAACACGCATCAAGGCGGTTTGCGCGAAACTGGTTTTTTGACCCATCACTTGCATGCGTTTGGACAGCGCCTGATGCATGCGCTGCTGCAAATGCACGGCGCTCACCCGATGGGCCGCCACCAGGGCACTGGGACGACCCAATCGTGACTGCACCCAGTCCAGTGCTTGGCCCTGGGCATCCAACATCGCTTGGAGTTGGCCTGCCAATGATTGGGCCATTTGGTCCAGCGCCTCCAAGCCCATTTGACGTGTTTGGGCACACAACTCGGCAGCAGCCGTGGGCGTGGGGGCGCGCAAATCGGCACACAAATCCACGATGGTGATATCGGTTTCGTGGCCCACGCCAGAAACCACCGGAACCTTGGATTGAACCACCGCATGGGCCAACTCCCGGTCATTGAAGGCCCACAAGTCCTCCAAAGACCCACCGCCTCGCACCATCAACACCACGTCCACGCCCTCAATGGTTTGAATGGCTTGCAAGGCTTGGATGAGGGACATTGCCGCACCATTGCCTTGGACCTGGGTCGGGGCGATCACCACGGGGATGTGGGGCACCCTTCGCTGCAGCGCGGTGATCACATCATGCAAAGCCGCCGCGCCCAAAGAGGTCACCACCCCAATGGCCCGGGGCATGGGCACCAAGGGGCGTTTGCGCGCTGCATCAAACAGGCCGAGCAAGGCAAGGTCGCGCTTGAGTTGCAAAAATTTTTCGTACCAAACCCCCTCGCCCGCGGCCTGAAGGGATTCGACCACCAACTGCAAATCCCCACGCCCCTCATAGACAGAAACCTTGGCACGGGCTTGGACCATGACGCCGTCACGCAAATCAAAGTTGACCGTGGCGGCTGAGCGGCGAAACATGGCGCAGCGCAGCTGAGCGCCATCGTCCTTGAGGGAGAAGTAACAGTGCCCACTGCTGGCTCGGGTGAAATTGGTGATTTCTCCCTTGACCTCTACCGGATTGAAGCGCGCCGACAAGGTGTCGCTGAACGCCCGCACCAGAGCGCCAACCGACCAAATGCGCGCCAGATCGTGCATCTCACCGCCCATAGCAAGCGCTCGAATCATTGCAAGAGCGGTGCTGGTTCATAATTCATGAATGTCATGACTGAGAGGTTTAAGGTTTGTTTTCCATCATACAAGCAGCCGGTTGGCCCATTTGGCCGCTTTTGATCTGTTCCGTTGTGGCTTTGGCCCTGGTGCTCGAGCGCATTTACAGTTTGGCGGACAAGCGCATTGTTCCCAAGGACTTGTTGGACGAAGCCATCAAGGCTTCACGGCTCCAACTGCCCTCGGAAGAATCGGTCAAACATTTGGCCAGCCACAGTTTGCTGGGCCGTGTATTGGCCAGCGGGCTGCTGCAATTGCGCCAACAACCGCAAAGCAGCGAAGCCGAATTGAGCGATTGCATTGAGAGTGCCGGCAAACAAGCTGCCCAAGAGCTTGAGAAATACCTGGTGGTTTTGGCCACCATTGCTTCAGCCGCACCACTTTTGGGTTTGTTGGGCACGGTGGTAGGCATGATTGAGATTTTTGGTGCCCAAACCCCTGGCGGCAGCAACCCGGCGCAGCTGGCACAAGGCATTTCCATGGCTTTGTACAACACCGCATTTGGTTTGATGGTGGCCATTCCAGCCTTGTTTTTTTGGCGCTATTTCCGCGCAAAAGTGGACGCCTACGTGATCGACTTGGAAATTGCCGCGCAGCGCTGGTTGCGCCATTTGTTCAAGCTGCGGTCCTCGTTGCGCTGAACCGCTCTAAGCCCCATGAAATTTCGCACCCAACGTTCCGTCGAGCCCGAGATCAATTTAATTGCTTTCATTGACGTTTTGTTGGTGATATTGATTTTTTTGATGTTATCAAGCACCTACAACAAATACACCGAAGTGCAGTTGAACCTCCCCAGTGCCAATGCGGATGTCCAAAAAGAGCACCCCCAAGAAATCATGGTGTCCGTGAACAGTGACGGCCAATATGCTGTGAACAAGCAGCCATTGCCGCTGCGTGGTGTCAAGGCATTGACCCAGGCCTTGTCCCAAGCCGCTGTGGGCATGGACAAGCCAATGCTGGTGATCAGTGCTGACGCCATGGCACCACATCAATCGGTGATCTCGGTGATGGAGGCCGGTAAAGCCAGTGGCATCAATGCCATCACCTTTGTGGCCAAGTCACCGCAGGCTGGGGCTGCGCGCTAAATGCCCTTTCCCTGGCAAGCATGGGTGATGCGCCAGTGGCAAAAGCGCAACTGGGCCAGTTCAGTCCTTTGGCCCCTGAGTGGTTTGACCTGGTTGGTGGTGTTTTGGAAACGGCGTCAGCGACAACGCCACCCGCCCATCAGCCCCGGTGTGCCGGTCGTCGTCGTGGGCAATGTGATGGTGGGTGGCGCCGGAAAAACACCCCTGGTCATGGCTTTGGCGATGCGCTGGCAGTCACAGGGCATTTCGGTGGGAGTGGTGGCGCGCGGTTTTGGGCGCGAATCCACAAAAATCATCGCCGTGAATGAACGCAGCACATTCAAAGACGTGGGCGATGAGCCGCTGCTGGTTTGGCGCCGCTGCCAGGTGCCCGTTTTCGTTGGCGCAGACCGCGCGGCTTGTTGCCAGGCCTTGTTGGCAGCACATCCCCAAACGCAAGTTTTGATCAGCGATGACGGCCTTCAACATGCTGGGCTGCACCGTGACATGGAGATATGTGTCTTTGATGAACGCGGTTTTGGCAATGGCTGGCTCTTGCCCGCAGGACCGCTGCGTGAACCATGGCCTCGCCCAGTAAACCCGTCGGTCAGCGTTTGGAATTTGGGTTCGCACCCAATTGCAAATGTGGATGTGGTCAGGGTGCGTCGCCAATTGGCACCCTTCGCGGTGGGACCCAAGGGTCAGCGTCGGCCCTTGATCGATTGGAAAAACCGCCGGGTCCATGCGCTGGCTGCCATCGCCAAACCGCAAATGTTTTTTGATGGCTTGCGCGACCAAGGGCTGGAATTGGGGCTGGCCCAAGCGTGGCCCGACCACGACTCATTGCTCGGATTCAACCCCGCTGTGGCTGAGGGCGACTGGTTTTGCACGGAAAAAGACGCGGTGAAATTGTGGGCCCGCTTTCCCCATGTCTGGGCCGTCCCATTGGAGTTGCAAGGCTTGGAACTTTGGTGGCCCCAAATCGATCAAGCGCTGGCCCTGCGGATATCATCTCGCCATGGAAACCAAATTGCTTGAATTGCTGGTCTGCCCGGTCACCAAAGGCCCGTTGGAATATGTTCGCGAGCGCCAAGAGTTGTTATCGCGCAGTGCCCGCTTGGCTTACCCCGTGCGTGACGGCATTCCCATCATGTTAGAGACCGAAGCCCGGACCCTGAGCGACGAAGAGTGCGAGCGCTGAGTGGGCCAGGTTGCTTTCACGGTATTGATCCCCGCCAGGATGGCCTCGACCCGCTTGGCCAACAAACCGCTTGCCGACATTGCAGGCCTGCCCATGGTGGTGCGGGTGGCGCAAAGGGCTCAAATGAGCCAAGCCACAACGGTGGTGGTAGCCGCTGACGATGAGCGAATTGTTGAAGCTTGCCAGTCGCACCAAATCCCTGTCCTGTTAACCAGATCCGACCACATCTCTGGCAGCGACCGCTTGGCCCAAGCCTGTGACATCTTGGGTTTGGCAGATTCTGAACTGGTGGTCAATGTGCAGGGCGATGAACCCCTGATTGAGCCGCAAGTCATCAACGCCGTGGCCCAATTGCTGGCCTCGCGCGAAGACTGCTGCATGAGCACCGTGGCCCATGCCATCACCGATCCCCATGAATTGGTCAACCCCAATGTGGTCAAAGTGGTGCTGGACCGCTTCAATACCGCCCTGTATTTCAGCCGTTCGACCATTCCTTTTTGGCGCGATGCGGCACAAGCCAGTAAGGAGCCGCCGGTAGAGACCTTGCGCCATGTGGGAATTTATGGATACCGTGCTTCGTTTTTGCGCGTCTTCCCAAACTTGGCGCATTCGCCGCTGGAAGCCATGGAGTCCTTGGAGCAACTCAGGGTGCTGTGGCACGGCCACAAAATTGCCGTTCACGTCTCCCCCGAGACGCCCGGTCCGGGCGTCGACACACCTGAGGATTTGGAGCGTGTCAGGCGCCACTTTGCGGGTCTTTTGTAAGCCTTCTATCCCGCTTGCATGGTATTGTGCAAAATGCAGATCCGGTCGTCTTTGGGCATTCGCCCATCGTTGGAACCCATAAGAATCAGAGGAAAGACATGAGACTCATCCTTTTAGGCGCACCCGGTGCGGGCAAAGGCACCCAAGCCACTTTCATTTGCGAAAAGTTTGGCATTCCCCAAATTTCCACTGGTGACATGCTGCGTGCAGCGGTCAAAGCGGGTACCACCATGGGCTTGGCTGCCAAAAAAGTCATGGACTCGGGCGGTTTAGTCAGCGATGACATCATCATTGGGTTGGTCAAAGAACGCATTGCACAGGCCGATTGCGCCAATGGTTTTTTGTTTGACGGTTTTCCTCGCACCATTCCCCAGGCCGATGCCATGAAGTTGGCGGGTGTTCATTTGGACCACGTGCTGGAAATCGATGTTCCTTTTGACGCCATCATTGAGCGCATGAGTGGGCGTCGTGTGCATGTGGCCAGCGGGCGCACCTACCACATTCATTTCAATCCGCCCAAAGTTGCTGGGGTTGACGATGTCACCGGAGAAGCCCTGATTCAGCGCGACGACGATAAAGAGGAAACCGTTCGCAAACGCCTAGAAGTTTATGCTGGGCAAACCCGCCCTCTGGTGGACTATTACTCCCAGTGGGCCCAGTCAGATGCGGACCACGCGCCGCGCTACAGCGCCATCAGCGGCGTCGGTCAGGTCGAAGAGATCAAAGCCCGGGCTTTCACAGCCCTGTCGAACTGAGCTGCTTCGCCACCAAGGCCAATGCGAGCACCGCCCGTGCTTTGTAGGGATTGAGCCCAGGGGTGGTCTGAAAAGGTTCACCGGCTTGGGCTTGTACTTGCCCCTGTGCACAACGTGAGGTGCGCCAAACCCAAGCGCCGCGTTGTTGGGCCAGGGCCAAGGCGGTCTCTAAGCCCTGGCTCATCGTTCCATTTCCCGTACCCGCCACCACCCAACCTTGGGGGGCTGTTTGACTTTGAAGCAAGGCTTTGACGACCGCCCCGTCTTGGGTCGCATGGTTGAAGACCAACTCCACCCAAGGCCAGGTGTGCACGTGCGCCAAGTCCTTGGCGGATAAAGCCAATGTGGGTGTCGCTTGTAGTGCAAACCTTTTTTGAAGGGCATTCAGGTTTTCCAAGGCGATGTCCAAGGCGACAGGGTCGACGGAGCCAAATGCATTCAGCGCTTGGCAATTGACTTTGGTCACACTGGCCGCAGCATGCACCTGGCCCGCAAAAACGCACACCACCCCCGCCGAACCGGAGGCCCCCGCCAAAGCCAAGGCGTGGCGCAAGTTAGCTGGACCATCGGGGTCTGGGACATTGGCGGCCCGCATGGCCCCGGTGATGACCACGGTTTTGGTACCGCTGAACAAGGTGTGCAACAAGATCGCGGTCTCTTCCAGGGTGTCGGTCCCGTGGGTCACCACCACGCCCTGCACGTCGTCTTGATCCAACCAATGTTGGAGCCGTGCCACCAGGCTTTGCCACACGGCCCAGTCCATGTTCTTGCTGTCGATGCGGGCGACCTCTTCGGTAAAGATGTGAGCTTGTCCTGTCCCTAAGCCTCTCACCAAATCCGACGCTGTGAGTTCTCCAGCTTGGTATTGGCGCGCTTGCAATGGGTCTGGCGCCCAACCGGCGATCGTCCCGCCTGTGCCCAAAACAACAACTTTTGATCTTTTTTCAGCCATGGCGCTTGCAATCTCTTAAAAACTGGTTAAAAATACAGTTACTGGATATTCAAACAGTCAACGGACGCCCATCAACCCTTGTGCAGGAGACCCGACATGAATGAAGCCCCCAAACTCACCGACCGGCAACAGCAAATATTGTCTTTGATCCAAATCACGATCGAACGCAAGGGGTCCCCCCCCACTCGGGCCGAAATCGCCAATGAGTTGGGCTTCAAGTCGGCCAATGCGGCCGAAGAACACCTCAAGGCCTTGGCCCGCAAAGGCGTGATCGACCTGGTCAGTGGAACCTCCAGGGGCATTCGCCTCAAAGAGTCCACCATGCGCTCCATCAACCAAGTCAGAAGCAAACAATTCAATTTGCCCCTAGAAGGCTTGGCCCAGTTGGCATTGCCCTTGGTCGGCCGGGTGGCTGCCGGTTCACCCATTCTGGCGCAAGAGCATGTGGATCAAACCTTTTACGTCGAAAACAGTTTGTTCCAGCGCACGCCCGACTATTTGCTCAAAGTCAGGGGCATGTCCATGCGCGACGCAGGCATCATGGATGGCGACTTGTTGGCAGTTCAAATCAGCAAAGAGGCCAAAAATGGCCAAATTGTGGTGGCCCGCTTGGGTGAAGAGGTCACGGTCAAGCGCTTTCGCCGCACCCACGACTGCATTGAGTTGCTGCCCGAAAACCCAGATTTTCAAACCATTGTGGTCGAACCCGGTGAGCCTTTTGAGATTGAAGGCCTGGCCGTTGGTTTGATCCGCAACACCATGCTTTTCTAAGGAGAACCCCATGAGCTTGGCCATTTGGAGCATTTTCAAAATGATGTCCCCTTTTTACTCCCTCAACCCTGCCCCCCAAACCCAAGGGCTGCAAACCGCTGCCCAGCCCGTGCGACGCCCCACACATTTGACCTTGGCCGCCAACCGGGTGGCCAAACCATTGCGGGTGGCCCGGGTCCCAGACGAGATGAGCCCACCCGACCGGGCTGGGCGAATGGTCATGTCGGGGAGGATGGATGAAGTCTGTGCCGAGTTGGACCGCTTGGTCCAACTTGAAGCCCGGCGACAAGCCCATCCAGGTAGCGGCCACACCACAGCACTGGCCGCCTGACGTGCAACAGGCCCCGCGTCCAGCGGGGTCGCTGGGGTGGTGCACATTCAAAGGCACAATGGGGCCATGAACATTGTGATCCTTGATGACTACCAAGACGCGGTGCGCAAACTGGCCTGCTCTCAACTGCTCGAACCTTACACGGCCAAGGTCTATACCAACACCGTCAAAGGGACGGGACAATTGGCAGTGCGACTCAAAGACGCTGAAGTTTTGGT
>CAMDJU010000005.1 GCA_945900695.1 Bordetella parapertussis
GCAAAGCGCCAGCAGCACGGTCACCGCCGCAGGCGCGCTGAGCATCAGCAGCGTGCGCGGCAACATCACGCAAGCGGCAGGCGCGAGCCTGAGCGGCCTGGGCGCGACGCTCGATGCCGGTGCCGGCATGGCGCTGGGCAGTGTCAGTGCGAGCAGCGGTCTGCTCAGCCTGACCACACGTGCCGGCTCGGTCACCGATGCCGACACCACCGACAACATCGACCTGAGTGGCGGCAGCATCTGGATCAGCGCGAGCGAATCGATTGGCGAAAACGTGCTGGCCGGCGGCCGCGTGGCCGAGGGCGGCTTGGCGGCCAATGCGCTGGACCTCAACACCGCTACGATTTCGGCAGTGGCCGCAGGCGGTCTGCGCTTGAACAGTGCCGGCAGCTTGACGGTGGACAAGATCGGCAGCATCAGTGGCAGCTTGGGTCTGGTCAGCAGCGACGGCGGCGACATTGCGCTGACCGTTGCCGGTGACCGGCTCACCGTGGCCACTGGCGCGCAGGTCAGCGCGGTGGCGGGTGGGCAGATTGCTCTCAGCGTGGACAACGTGGCCAACACCTCGGTGCTGGGCATCGCAGGCCAAGTGAGCGCCGAAGACGGCGCGGTCAAGCTCGCGGCCGATGCCTCGGTCAATCTGGTGGCTGCTAGCAGTACCCCGCTGGCCATGAATGACCGCATTCGCACTGCCGGCGATGTGGTGATCACCGCCGGCAGTGGTCTGCGCATCGTCAATGCCGCCGGTGCCAACGCGGCCGGTACTTTCGGCCGCAGCGACTCGCCCGGTGTGATTCGCATCGTCGGCAACCAGACCATCGCGGCCGACCAGCGTCTGGCGCTGCAAATCAGCGGCGAGGACGACGATCAGAGTGATCAACTGCAAGTCACTGGAACCTTGACAGTCAGCGATGGCAGCGCGATTGACATCAAACTGGCCAACAAACTGCAACCGCGCCTGGACCGCAGTTACGGCCTGATTGAGGCCGGCACCGTGGTGGGCCATTTTGATTCGGGCACCGGCCTGTTTGGCTTTGACGACGGCAGCGCCTTGCTGCAACTGACGGCCGAGAGCAGTGGCACACCTGCGGTCGAAAACGGTTTGAGTCTGCAAGTGGTCCAGCGCCCCGGCGCGGACGCGCTGAAGATCACCGCCCACAGCCAGGCCGACAAGGACAAACTGGGCAGCTTCTTCAATTCGCCGTATTTTGGTCAGGAGCGTGTCTACAGCGTGGGCATGACGGTGCAGGCGGCCGAGTTCCTAACGGTCGACGGCAGCTTCAGCCTGAGCAGCAACTTGAAAGACATCGGTCTTTCGGACGGCAAGTCGGTCACGGGTGCGCAAAGCTGGGTCATTGGTGGCAACGATTTGCACGCCTTTGTCGGCCTCAATGGCCCTTACCGGCTTGACACCGATCACGATGGACAACTCGGCGACGAGAAGCCCAATACTTCAGCCGCTGGCTTCGAGTTGACCGGTCTGGACCTGGGCTTGGTCCTGTTCCAGGCGCAGCCAGACCCGCTGAAAAATTCCGTGCGCAGCTGGCTGAGCCTGTCGGCTTCGGCCGCCCAGGCCACCGAGATCGGTCTGCCCTTGGTGAGCATGCGGGCCGAAGACTTGCAGGTGCAGCTCAACTTGGGCAGCGACGGCTCGGTGGTGGACCACAGCGTGGCGATGGCGGTCGCCACCGGCGGCAAGCTCGCTGACGGCACAACCAATGAAGTCAAGACCTTGGACTACAAGGGAACACAGGGCACGCTGGTGCGCGCCTCGGGCTACATCGAGGTGGAGGTCGACGGCTTCTTCTCGGTGGCTGGCAACCTGGGCTTTGAAAAGTCCATCCGCAGCGTGACGCTGGCCGACGGCACCGAGCTCGAAGCCGATACCCTGAGCTTTGGCGGCGAGGGCCTGCGTGCCTTTGCCGGCGTGAACGGGCCATATTGGCGCGACCTGAACGATGACCGCGTATTCAGCGAGGCCGAAGCCAACCCCGATTCGGTGGGCTTGGCGATGAACGGGGTGAGCTTTGGTCTGCTGCTGGCCGATGCGGCGCCGGGTGCCACCGAGGGCGCGGGCTTGCAATGGACCGCATTGAAGGCCAGCGCAGGCAGTGTGGCGGTGGTGGGCCTGCCCGATGTGACGCTGGCCGCCCGCAACTTGGCGATCGACATCAATTTGGTCAACGGGGTGGATGCCGACCTGGATGCCGACAGCAAGGTGATTGACTTTGCCGCGGGTGACGAAGAATTCAAGGTGATCACCGGCACCGGCAAGACGATGACGCTGGACATGGCCGGCGAGTCTGGCCGCTTGCTGCGCGCCAGCGGCAGCATGGACATGCGCTTGGGCGATTTCTTTGAGTTCAACGGTTCCATGGGCCTGGAGCGCCGCGTACAAGAGGTAACTCTGGCCGATGGCAGCAAGGCCCAGACCGAGATGCTCAGCTTGGGCGGAACGGGCCTCACCGGCTTTGTGGGCCTGGGCCCTTATGGCTCGGACACCAATGGCAACGGCCAGTTTGAGGCCAGAGAAGTCAACCCCAATGCCAAGGGCCTGGGCGTGCGCGATGTGGAGTTTGGCCTGGCGATCTTCAACGGCCGGGCTGCGCATGAAGGCACGCAGTGGCTGGCCATGACCGGCTCGGTGGGCGGCGTGGACCTGATGCTGGGGCTGCCCGAAAGTTTGAAGCTGCAGGTTTACGACCTGGGGCTTGATTTCAACGCGGTGCGCCACGAAGCGCCTGCCACCGAGGCGCCTCGGGTGCATTTGGCTGGGGCCTACACCACCGACACCAACGGATCGGTGATCTTGGGCTCGGCGGTGTTTGGCAGTGGCAGCGAAAACCTGACGGTCACGCTCGACTTCGGTCCCACGGGCGTGGACAGACTGTCCCTGAAGGACATCGACCTCAACCAACCTGCTGCCTTGCCGCTGGTGCGCGCGGCTGCCAGCGGTGTGGCGCAGGTCAGCTCGCTGATCGTGGCCGGCAGTTTTGCCGAGGGCGATGTCATCACCCTGACCGGCTTGACCGACTCGCCCCTGAGCTACCAGGTCGTCCTGAGCGATCTGCAAAACCAAGCCAAGGTGGCCTACACCCTGGAGCAGGTGCAAACTGGCCTGGCGGCCAAGCTGCGCGACTTGATCAACGACGCCGACGACTCGGTGCTGGTCAGCGCCACCGGCCTCGGCACCGTGATTCAGCTCGAGGCCGAGGATGAGGACTTCACCTTGGAGGTGAGCGTTGACGGTCTGGGTGATCTGCTGCGCATGGATTCGGCGACCGTAGCCGCCGGAAAAATCAGCAGCGTGTCGCTCAGCGGCAAGGCCGCCGCCCTGAGCGCTTACTTTGACCTGCGCGGTGCGACCAGTGGCCTGCGCTTGAACGTCCAGACGTCGCCGGTGCATGAGTTGTTTGTGCGGGTGCAGGGCGAGGGCGGCCAAAGCTATTCCAAGCTGTTCTTTGAAGGTGGCCAGCCCCTGGGCACTTCGAACACCCTGGCCTATGGCTACTTTGATGTTCAGCCGGCGATCACCGCCCTGTCGTCCAAAGTCTGGATCACCGAGGGCGCCCCCTCGGCCCTGGTGTTCACCGAGGCTGAGTTCGCCTTGCTCGGCACGGCCGCAGTCAACCGCCCGGTGACCTTGACCCTGAGCTTGCCTGCCCCTGCGACGGGCACAGGCGTTGTGGGGCAACTGAGCACGTCGGTGACAGCGGCAGACCGCATCACCGTGGGCGGCACTGCACAAGCGCTCACACTCACCGGCAGCGTGGACGACTTGGCCAAGTTCCTCAGCACTGCGGGCAAGCTCAGCTACACCGGCAAGCTCACCACGCTACAAGCCAAGCTGGCTTTGCCTGGCAACGATGCCGCCTGGACTGCGGTGAACGTGGGCCTGATGAAAGACCAGGTGATCGACTTTGCCGACCGATCGACCACGACGGTCGAAGACGACCGGGCGATCGCCGTGACCACCGGCACCGGCCAGAGCTTGCAACTCAGCCACGACGGCTCGCGCGGCACCCTGATGCGCGCCAGCGGCGGCATGGCACTGTCCTTGGGCGGCTTTGTGCACGCAGCCGGTACCCTGGCCATTGAGAAGTCCTCGCAGACCGTCACCCTGGCCGACGGCAAATCGGTGCAGACCGATATGCTGACGGTCGGTGGCACCGACCTGCAAATGTTTGTGGGTGTGGGCGGGCCTTACCGCACCGACACCAATGGCGATGGGGTGGTCACCACCGACGATGACATCAACGCCTCAGCGGTTGGCCTGTCGGCGGTGGGTGGCGAATTTGCGCTGGGCCTGTTTTATGAAAAGGCGCTCAGCCAGCCACGCAACTGGGTGGCCTTGCAGGCCAGCCTGGCCGAGGTGGCGATGGTGGGCGTACCCGGCTTGACCGCCACGGGCAGTGACATCGAGGTGGCGATCAACCAGGTCAACGGCGCGGGCAGTTCGGCCAACACCCAGGTGATCAACTTTGCCGCCAAGCCCTTGGATGTGTCCACCGGCTATGGCACCAAGGCCACGCTGGACATGGCTGGCAGCCAGGGCCAGTTGATGCGCGCCAGCGGCGCTTTTGACATCAACCTGGGCGATTTTGTTTATGTCAACGGCACCCTGGGCTTTGAAAAATCAGCCACCTCGGTGACCCTGGCAGACGGCCGCAGCGCGCTGGTCGACAGCCTGACGGTCGGCGGCAGCGCCCTCAATGGCTTTGTCGGCGTGGGCGGTGCCTACCATGTGGACAGCAACCGCGACGGCAACATCAATGCCCAAGACACGCCGAACTCTGCCGCCCGCGGCTTTGTGCTGACCAATGCCGAATTTGCCTTGGCCCTGCTCAAGGGCCAGGACGTGACGGTGCAGTCTGGCGACAGTGCCAATGTCAAGAAGCTCAAGAACGACACCCTCAGCCTGGGCGGGCTGGGCTGGATGGGGCTGGAGGTTTCGGCCGATCAGGTGGGCTTTGTGGGCGGCGACGCGCTGACCATCCAGGCCAAGAACCTGTCGGTGGAGGTCAACCAGGTGTTGGGCATCAGCGGCGCTCAGGATCCGGCCGCCTTGGTGGTCGACTTTGGTGCCAAGCCGCTGCAGGTTCTCACCGGCACCGGCACCCAGCGCACGCTGGATGTGGATGGCGACAAGGGGCCGTTGATCCGCGCCACCGGCGATGTGGAGATTGCGGTTGGTGGCTTCTTCTACTTGGGCGGCTCGCTGGGCTTTGAAAAATCCACCCGCGACCTGGTGCTTGAAGACGGCAGCACGGCCAGCCACGACGTGATGACCGTGGGCGGCAGCAACCTGCAGGCCTTTGCCGGGATCAACGGCGGGCCGATCAAAGACACCAATAACAGCGGCAAGATCGACGCCGAAGATCTGCCCGGCTTGGACGCGGTGGGCTTTTCGATGTCGGGCGTGGAGTTTGCGCTGGTGGTTGCCAGCGAACGCGAGGTGGTGCGCTCGGTCCTGTTGAAGGACCTCGATTGGGTCGATGTGGCGGTGTCCAGCCGCGTTCAGGTGGCGGTGGCCACCGGCGACAGCAGCGATGCGGGCATTTACCTGTCGACCGATGGTGGCGTGAGCTGGGCGCAGTCGAGCGCACCCTCGAATTTGGCCTATACCTCGGTCACCGTTTCGGCCGACGGCCAGACCCTGTTGGCCACAGTGGACGACGGCGGCCTGGTGCGATCGACCGACGGCGGCGCGACCTGGGTGAGCCTGGCCAAGGTCACCGCCGACCGCTATACCGACGCAGTTGTGCTCAAGGACGGGGCGCTGTTGTCGCTCGATCAGCAAAGCCTGCGCAGCTTGGCGGTGCTCACCTTGAGCGGCAAACTGGTGCAGGGTGATGTGATTGCGCTGGCCATCGATGGCCATCCCGCGGTGGTTTACCGTGTCACGGCCGCAGATTTGCGTGACGGCAGCAGCAAGGCCAGCGAGGCCAAGGTCTTGTCCACGGTGGCTGGCAAGCTGCGCGATGCCTTCAACCGCCAAAGCGGGACTGGCGTGACGGTCAGTGCTTTTGACGGTTCTTTGGTCTTCACCGCCCAGGCGGGCAGTGATGGTTTTGGCGACCTGGCTTTGAGTGCCCGCAGCAAGGGCCTCGTCGCCAGCTTTAACCAGGACGCGGACAACAAGCGCAAGCAAAGCGATGGCTTGGTGCTCGATGGCACTTATGCGGTGGGCGACACCATCACGCTCAAGGGCCTTGCCAAGGGCGACATCAAATTCACGGTAGGTTCCAAAGACCTGACGGTCAAGGGCGACGGCTCGGGCGGCAAGGCCAGCGCAACGCAGGTGCTGGCCAACATCGCCACCCAGCTGCGCAAGCTGATTGCCGCGGCCGATGGTGTGAAGGTTGATGTCAGCGGCAACGATGCCTTGCTGGTGCTCACGGCCAAGGCCGACAACACCGCCTTTGTGCTGGAGGCGAGTGAGACCGCTGCCAAGGGCACTTTGGTGCAGACGCGCTCGGACCTGTTGTCCAAACTCAAAGGCAGCGTGCGTCTGGGGGTGCAGGCCACGCCGACGACGGACTTTGTCTGGACCGACCAGGCCAGCTACAGCGACGTGCCCAGTGCCAACTGGTCGGCGGTCGCCCGCTTTGACGGCGGCACGCAGGCGGTGCTGGCCTCGGCCTCAGTGGACAGCGTGGGTGTGCCCGGCCGGCTCTACCTGATGAACCTGGCCGATGATGCGGGCAAGCTCGCCACGCATTGGGAAGACATCACCCGCAACATTGAAGACAACACCGACTGGGCGGCCGTTGCCGTCAACCAGGGTCAGGTGGCGCAAGGCGGCGCTCAGGCTGTGGCGGCCGGTCGCGTGCTGCTGGCCGCTGCGGCAGACGGTGCGGTTTATTTGGCCGACACATCGGCCGAAGACTGGGATTGGAGCTTGGTGCTGGCCGAGGCCGACTGGCGCGCCTTGGCGGTGTCTGACGATGGGCGCACCTTGGTGGCCGCTGCCGGCGGCGCCGACGGCGTGCTTCAGGTCTCCAGCGATGGCGGTGTGACTTGGCGGCAGGTGAGCGGCTCGGCCGGTCTGGACTGGCAATCGGTGGCCATCAGTGGCGACGGTCGCCAGGTCACCGCAGTGGCCAAGGGCCAGGGCATTTACACCTTCGGCGTCATTGCCTCAGCAGCGCAAGCCACCCGCGTGGCGCTCGAAGCCGAGGCCGCCTCGGCGCGCCTGGTGGGCGTGCCCGATGTCACGATCGCGGTGCGCGATGTGTCGGTGAGCATCAATCTGGCCGACAAGGCCACCAAGCGCGTCATCGACTTTGCCAACTCCGACTTCTCGGTGCTGACCGGGCCCAAGAGCGTGCGTCTGCTCAGCATGGACGGCGCCAACCAAGAGATGATCAGCGTCAGCGCGGGTCTCACCCTCGAGCTGGCTGACTACGTCTACTTGGATGGCACAGCGTCCTTTGAAAAGCGCAGCGACAGCGTGACCCTGGCCGATGGCACCAAGGTGGCGGTCGACGCCCTGACGGTGGGCGCGGCCAATGTGCAGGCCTTTGCTGGCCTGGGCGGGGCTTACCGCTTCGACAGCAATGCCGATGGCGTGGTCGACGACAGCGATTTGGTCAACCCCGATTCGGTGGGCTTTTCGCTGAGCAACGCGAGCATGGGACTGGGCTTGTTCTATGCCAAGGCTGGCCAGATCAATGCCGACAAGGTGAGCCTCGATGGCGTGCGCTGGCTGGCCCTCTCGGTCAGCACCGATGCGGTCGAGGTGGTGGGCTTGCCCACGCTGACCCTGCAAGCCACTGAATTTGGCGTGCAGGTCAATCAGGTGCACAACCTGAAGTCCGGCATGAGCGAAGCTCGGTCGGTGATCGATTTTTACGCTTTGGACAGCCAGTCCAAAGACAACACACTGGCGTATGCGGTGCGCACCGGCCCGGACGCCGAGCTCGCGCTCGAGATGGACGGCGCCCAGGGCCCGCTGCTGCGGGTGCAGGGCCAGGTCAGCGCCCAGGTGGGCGACTTCCTCTCGCTCAGCGGCGGCCTGTACTTCGAGCAGAGCACCAAGACCTTGACGCTCAACGAGACGGCCGACGAGGTGCAGCGCCTGAGTGTGCTGGGCAGTGCGCGCAGCCAGCCCACGATAGATCCGACCAAGGCCGCGGGCTACCGCCTGCAATTCGTGGTCGATGGCAAGACTTACACCACCGCTGACCTGGCCCGCGATGCCAGCGCCCAGGCGATTGAGACCGCGCTCAATACCGAGCTGCTGGGCAGCGGCGACTTCCTGAGCGGCAGCAGCCAGACGGCCGACGGGGTGCAGCTCGACACCTTGCTGCTGAAGGGCCGTTACGCCTTGGGAGATGTGCTGCAGATCAGCGGCTTGACGCCGCAGTTGCTGAGCTACACCGTGGTGGCCAATGACCTCACGGCCGATGGCAAGGGCTCGGCGGTGCGCGCCAGCGATGCCCAGGTTCTGAGCAACGTGGCCAGCCAGCTGCGCAACTTGATCAATGCGCAGACGCAGTCCAAAGCCCAGGCCTCGGGCACAGGTTCGCTGCTGATCCTGACGGCCAAATCGGCCGCCAGCACCTTTGCACTGCAAGTGCAAAAACTGGGACAGACCGGGGCAGTCAGTGTCGAGCGCATGGACAGCTCGCAGGCGCAGGCCGAAGCCTTTGAACTGCAGGGCAGCTGGCGTGTGGGCGACACCATCACTTTGTCGGGCCTGGCGGGCAAGGCCCTGACCTACACCGTGACCACCAAGGACCTGCAACAGGGCAGCCAGGGCAAGACCGGTGCGGCCCTGGACGAGCAGGTGCGCAACAACGTGGCGGCCAAGCTGCGGGCCCTGATCAATGGCGCGCCCGGCGGCAAGGTCTATGCCGCAGGTGATGCCCACATCATCACGCTGACGGCGCGAACGGTGGGCAGCGCCGGGGCGTTTGCTCTGGGCCTGAGCGAGACGGGCGGGACCGGTAATCTGGCGACGCTGTCCAACCCGGCCAGCGCGACCGGCACCGCCGTGGCCCAGCGCGAATTGCTGCTGCTCAGCGGCCAATACGCCGTTGGTGACGAGGTGGTGCTCACCGGCGTGGCCGATGAGGATGTGGTTTATGTATTAGAGGACGATGACTTCACGGCGACGGGCAATGGCTTTGGTGGTCCGGCCAATGCCTACCAGGTGGCGCACAACCTGGCACGCAAACTCAAAGCGACCCTTGATGCGGACAAGAGCGCGACGGTCAGTGCCGTGGTCGAGGGGGCTTTCATCAAGTTCAGCGCCAAAAAAGGCGGCCTGGCTGGGGCGTTTGAGCTGGGCGTTTCCGTGCCCGAGTCGGCCAGCTTCTTCCTGAGCCAGCAGGCGCGCAACGACTTTGATGTGCGCTTCACCGGCGCGCTGGCAGGTCGCAATGTCGAGATGCTGCAGGTGCTGTCTGCCAGCAACCGATTGCTGCTCAAGCCCACTGTCGATGTGGCTGAGCAGGAGCAGGGCGGCGTGGCCAAAACGGTTGCCAGCCGGGTGCTGGTGATTGGCGGTACCGGTATCAACGCGCGCCTGGCCACTGGCAACGACGCGGCAGCTCTGGGCTTGGAGCTCAAGGGCTTGTCGCTGGGCATGGCCCTGGCCACGCCGGTTGACGTTGACGACGGGCGCAGCTGGCTCACGCTCGAGGGGCGGGCCGATGGCCTGACGGTGCTGGGCACCGAGTCCCTGGGGCTGAGCCTGAGCGGCAGCAATTTGGGTCTGCAGCTCAATATGGGGCTGGGACTGACCGATGCGGGCATGGCCAATACCAGCACCGTGGATTGGAGCAAGTCCCCGTTGGTGATCAAGCCGACGGCGACCGCGCCGACTTTGACGCTGGACCTCAAGGCCTCGGTCTTTGAAGTCAGCGGCAGCATGAACCTGGGCCTGGGCGAGACCCTGTCGGCCACGGGTACGGTGGTGCTCTCGCGCCAGGAGATCGAGGTCGAAGTCGCCGGTCGCAGCGAGGCGGTCGAAGGCTTTTTCCTGGGCGCATCGGATGTGTCGGTCACGGTGCAGGGCATCGCGCTGCAAAACGCCGCTCTGGCGCTGGCGCTGCTGCGCCCGGCCGACCCGGCCGCAGGCGATGACCGCAGCTGGCTGGCGGTCAGGGCCAGCGCCGAGGGCCTCAAGCTCAATGCGGCGCAGCTGGGTCTGCCGGACGATTTGCTTGAGCTCGAGGCCACGTCTCTGGCTTTTGAGATGAACCAGGCCATTGGCTACCGCGGGGCCATCGCCAATTCCGAAGTGATGAACCTGGCCGGCAGCGGTCGCAACGAGGTCGAGCGGGCGCTCACGGTGCGCACCGGTTCGCAAAGCAGCGAATCGCTGGACTTCAGCGATGCGGCCGGCGAATTCATGCGGCTGGCCTTCGATGCCAGCTTGAGCATCAGCGATGTGCTGAGTGTCAGCGGCAGCTTTGGCTTGGCCGCCATGGGGCTGCGCTCAGCCACCTTGGACAACGGCAGCCGGCGCAGCCTGCGCACCACCTTGATCACGGCGCGCAACGTCGATGTGCAGTTGGGGCAGGGCGCGGGCAGCGATGCTTTTGTCGGTCTGAGTCTGCAGGACGCCAGCCTAGGCCTGGCCCTGATGCAGGACCCCAGCACCCAGGCCAGCTTTGTCGGCTTGCAAGCGGGTGCCGGATCGGCCAGCCTGGAGGGCGTGCCGGGCTTGACGCTCAGTGGCAGCGGCATGAGCCTGAGCCTCAACATGGGGCCGAGTGCCGGCGCGCTCAAGGGCCGGGTGGTCGACTTCAGCCAGGGCGATATCGATGGCAATGGTCGCAATGACGGCTTGACCCCGATGCTGCTGCAAGGTCGCAGCGTGGCCGACTTGAAATCAACCAGCGCCCAGGTGCAAGCCGAAGGTGCTTTCACCGTGGAGTTGCGCACACCGGGCGCGGCCCAGACCGATCCAGCCTTGCTCAGCGGCGCGGCCAACTTGCGCTTTGAGGTCGACGCAGGCGGCCCGATGAAGATCGCTGCCAGCGGCTTGAGCGCGGTGGTCAATGTGGCCGGCCAGCGGGCTGGCGTGGTCGACGGGCAGATGGGCCTGGTGTTGCCAGGCCAGGGCTATGCGCTGGATCTGCAGGCCAGCTTGAGCCTGCCGATTCCGGGCCTGCGCGGCACCGCCCTCATGGGCGAGGTGGATTTGGCGATCAACCGCACGGGTCAGGCGCTGAACCAGACCATCACCGTTGGCGGGCAAGATGTGCAGGTGCGCTTTGCGCGCGCCGCCGATGTCACCGATTTTGCGATCCGCAACATCGATGCCTCTATCGAAGGCTTGCTGGCCGACACCCTGTCGACGCTGGCCAAGGAGATGAACCGGGCCAACGCCTATTTGCTGGCCGATGAAGATTTGCCCTTGATCGGCCGCTCGCTGGAAGACCTGCTGCAGATTTCCGATGAGCTCAGTCTGGGTCAGCATGTGTTGGACTATCTGGCTCAGGACGCGGCGGCTTTCGGGGCCAAGGCTGTACCCACCTTGCGCGGTCTGGAGGCCTATTTGCGGGACAACTGGCAGGTCGGCTCGGGCGGCACCAGCGGCCTGCGCTTTAACCTCGACCAATCGGGCTTGGACTTGGGCTTTACCGGCGAAGTGAGCACGGCTGTTAAGGGCATGGACCTCCAACTCGAAGGGGCCCTGGGCCAGGTTGGTGTGAGCGTGAACGGCGTGATGGAGGTCGATGCGAGCTTCAAGGCGGCGCTGGATTTCGACATCGCGCTGGACTGGTCCAATGGATTTGCCGCCAAGCTCGACCTGCGCGAACTGAGCTTTGACGGCAGCCTGTCGGCACAGGATGTGATCCTCAACGCCAACCTCGGACCCCTGGGTTTGAGCATTGGCCGGCCTGATGACCCAACCGTCGGTGGAGTGGCGGGCACCAAGTGGCAGCGCGGCAGCCTGGATGCGAAGTTGTCGGGCGACATCAGCTTCGTCAAAGGCGCACTCAAAATTGACGCGCCTTCTGACAAAAACTACTTCAACGTGGTGCTGCCGATTTACGCATCGATCGCTGGCATCGATTTGGCATCTGATCCCAGCAAAGCGCCCTCGGTCAGCATATCGGCCAGCCCGCTGGAGGGGCGCTTCGCGGTTGACGCGAAGAACCTCGAACAACTGGCCAACTTCAGCAAGATCAGCGTGGCCGATCTGATCACGGCCCTGCCCAATGTGCTGAGCTACTTGCAGACCATCGATGTCGACCAACTCGGTTTGTCGGGCCTGCCCTTTGTGGAGCAGTCGGTGGGCGAGCTGCTGGATGTGGCCTCGGTGTTCAAGATGGAGGTGATCGATCGCATCAACTTTGACCGCCCGATGAAGCTCTGGGAGCCTGGCGCGGACGAGCAAGCCTTGGCCAGTGGCACTGTTGCGCCGGCCGAGGGCACGACCTTTGCCGTCCTCAAAGATTCAGCCTCACTCACAGGCGCGGCGAGCCTGTTCGCCGCCTCCATGGCTGGTTACTGGATCACGGTCAAGGGTGTCAACGCCGATGGCGCCGAGCGCAGCCTGACCACGCAGATCATCGATGTGGCGGCCGACGGCACGCGTGTGAGCCTGTCCAACAACTTTGCCCAAGACCTGCGGTCGGTGCGCTACACCGTGCACCAAGAGATCGAAAAGATCCAGACGATCGACGAGTTCATTGCGGCGGTCAACACCTCAGGCCTTCTGGGCGATCGCAAGGTGACTTACGACGCTGCCATTGGCGATCTGCGCATCCCGGTGCAGTTTGAAGGTGCGCTGCTCGATCTGGAGACGCCGATCAATCTGGGCCTGGGGCAGGACAGCCCGGTGGCTTTGACGACCTCGGCCAACGGCCAGGTGAAGGTGGGCATTGATGCTGGCTTTGACCTGGTCTTGTCGCTGGGCGGCAATAAATTCGGCCTGGCCATCGATGACTTCTCGGCCAGCGCGGACATTGAACTCGCGGTTTTGGACTTGACGGTGGCGGCGCAATTGGGCTTCTTGGGTTTGCAAGCCGGCGGCGAAGGCTCGGGCTCAGGCGTGAAGTTGAAGGCGCTGGCCACGCTGGCGCTCGATCGCACGCCCGACCAGGCTGGCGGCGCCCGCTTTGCCCTGGCCGAGCTGCTCTCGAGCGAGGCGTTGGGCAGCATCACGGTTGACGTGTCGGGCAGTGCGTCGGCCAGCCTCAAGGGTCTGAGTGTGAGCGCTGGCAGTGCCAGCATGCCGCTGGACGATGAGCTGGAGCTGGCTCTTTACGTGCCCGACCTGCTCGATTGGCGCAATGTAGAAGTGCGCAACTCGCCCTTCAACTTGCAAGAGTCGATTGCCAACGGCTCGCTTCCTGCTGGCGCGGTGGTGGTCGTGCTGCCCGATTTGGGCAGCTTGCTGGATGTGCGCAACATCGACTTTGGCGACATCGTTGAGGCGGTGCGCTTTGGCCTGGAGATCGTCGACGATCTGGCGGCCGACCAGGCTTTCTACACTGCGCAGTTGCCGGTGATCAACAGTTCTTTGTCGGAGCTGATGGTGCTGGGCGACACCTGGCTGGGCAAGTTGCAGGACGTCATGGACGAGCCGGTCGACGGGCTCGAAGCGGCCGAGCGCGCCCTCGAGACGGCGCTGGACCTGCCGGCCGATCTGCTGGATTTGAGCATCGACAACGCGAGCGGCAAGCTCATGCTCGACCTGAACCTCAAGCTGGCGTATGCCAACGAGTTTGGCCTGAACCTGGATTTGCAGAGCCTGGCCGATCTGGCCGGCTTGGCGTTGCCCGATGGCCTGGGCCAGTTCTTGGACGCCTCGGGTGAGGGCACGGTGGCCCTGGCCTTGGGTGCTGACTTGCAATTGCGGCTGGGCATGACCTTGCCCAAGCAGGCGGGTGAGTTGCCAAAGATCGGTTTGGAAAACTATGACGCCAAAACCCAGAAGGGCACGCGCGTGGCGCTCAAGGCCCGCATGGCCGCCGAGGATGTGAACCTGAACTTCAAGGTCGGCCCACTGGAGATGGGTGTCAAGGGCGGCAGCTTGGTGCTCGATGCCGATGGCAAGAATGACGCCGACGATGTCGTGGACGATGCGCTCGCCGACGCCGCCAGCCTCACCCTGACCTGGGTCGACGGCAAGCCGGTGATTGAGACGCTGGGCGCCTTTGACATGGGGCTGCCGCTGACGGCCAAGATTTTTGGCAAGGACATCAAGATCGGCCAATTGCAGGTCTCGACCAACCCGACGCTGGGCTCGGGTGGTATCGCGGCCCTGGTCAATGAACTGGCGGGCAAGGCGGCGGCCGACGCGCCCGATGCGCTGGTGGTCAAGCTGCCCGACTTTGATCTGGCGGCAGCCGGCCGCAGCACCTTGATGCAATTGCTCTACGACCCAACCAATGTGCTCGATGGGATCGACCTGGGCCTGGGCGCGGTGCAGGACTTGTTCCAAAGCTCGGTGGCGGCGGACTTACCCTTCATTGGTACAGGACTTGCTGACACTGGCGCTGTGATCGCCGGTCTGCGTGCTGGTTTGCTGCAGGACCTGCGGGCCAAGCTCTCGGGCGAAGGCAAGCCGGTCGAACTGATCCGTGAGGAGTTGTTCAATGTCTTCAGTGGCTTGGACATCTTGCTCGACTGGAATGGTGACGAGTTGATCACCGTCGATGATGTGTCGGTCGGCTTCTATGGCTTCAACGGCAACCTGGTGTCGACCTGGAAGCCGGGCCTGCCATTGCCCACCGGTGGCGTCGACGCGATCCGCTTTGACATGAATTTGGGCGGGCGCGTTGTGGGTGCCGGCCTGGACTTGCCGCTGGACATCAGCCTGCCTGGATTTGATCTGGATGTAGACGGTGGCTTTTCGCTGGAGGCCAGCTGGGAGTACGACTTTGGCTTCGGCCTGTCGGCCAGCAAGGGCTTCTTCTTGGGCGCCAACACCGGTGAGGATGCCGATGTGGCGGAGTTGCGCCTGAATGTGGCGGCCTACCTGGACGGCGACCCGACCGATGCGGACACTGTCAGCGCCTTTGAGGGCCGCGGCAAGCTGTTGTTCTTCGAGGCCGAGGTGATCGACCGCGACACCGACACCAGCAAGCCTGGCCACCAGGGCAGCGGCCTGCGCGGCACCTTGAACTTGGATATCCAGGGCAACGATGCCGGCCAGCTCACGCTTGATCAGCTGTTGTCGAGCCCAGAGACGGCGATGGCGGCCGACTTCGACGTCAATGCCGACCTCAGGCTCGGGGTATCGCTCAGCGCAGTGGGCATGCCCAAGCTGATGAGCGATCTGGTGATCGACTGGGATTGGGGCTTGGGCGATGCGACGCTGGAGTTCCCTGAGATTTCCATCCAGAACCTGCGCTTGGACATGAAGTCGGCGGTGGCCGACTTCCTGCTGCCCATTGCCACATCGGTGGCCAATGTGGCCGCGCCTTTCCGCGATGTGGTCGATGCCCTGACCGCGCCCATGCCCGACCTGGGCATGCTGCTCGACCCGCCACGCAAGTCGCTGGGCCTGGCCAGCGACAACACGCTGCGCGGCTTTATTGACACCGTCAACGAACTGACGCGACAGGCCAAGCCCAGCTTGGGCTTGCAGCGCATTGATTGGGCGTTCCTGGATGCGGTGAAGTTTGCGCTGGACATGCCCGAGGCGATCAAGTCGCTGCTGTCTTTTGGTGCAGGCTTGCCGCTGGGCAGCATTTATGGCCTGGGCACCAGCAATGTGCGCTTTGTCAAAGGCGATGGGTCCTCGGCCAGCAACACCAGCAGCAACACCGAGCTTTACAAGGCGATTGCAGGCATCACGTCGCAGGCCTCGGGCGGCTCGAGCGCTTCGACCGAGCGCAGTGGCCTGCAGTTCATGCCCTACCTGACCGACATCGGCAACTGGGCCAAGATCTTCAGCGGCGGTAATGCCACGCTGTTCACCTATGAGCTGCCGCTGTTGGAATTTGACTTTGTCTTCAATGAGATCCTGGCCTCGGTGCCGATTCCCTTCCCGCCGCTGTCATGGATCAGCATCGACATTGGCGCCATCGGCAGCGTCTCGGCCTTTGTCGACCTGTCCTTTGGCTTTGACACCTTCGGCGTACAGAAGGCCATTGCCAGCGGCAATCCGTTTGATACGCTCGACGGCTTTTATGTCAACGACTGGACCTTGCCCGCCTTCAAGAACGGCCAGGTGGTCCCCGGCACCGGCGGCAAGGAAAAGCCCGAGTTCGGTCTCAAGCTCGAGGCTGGCTTGCTCGGTGGCATCGGCATCACCGGTGTGGCCTCGGCCGGTGTGGGCGGCTCGATCTCGCTGGCGATCACGGCCGACATGAACGATATCAAGACCGGCACCGTCTCTCGCGATGCCAACGGACAGGTCACGGGCGTGCGCTATGTTGGCGACGGCAAGATCCGCGCCTCTGAAGCGCTGGGCATGATGCTTTACCCGGGCCTGATTCCAGGCATTCCGGGTGGGCCTCTTAACTTGTTTGATCTGACCTTCCAGGCCTCTTTGGCGCCCTATATTTGGGGCAAGACCTTCCTCACGGGCACCCTGAGCTTCAAGCTCTTTGAGCTCAAGTTGCCCTCGCTGACACTCAGCGCCCCCACGGTCAAGCCCGAACTGGGCTTTGTCAAAGGCGGCGTGCTCACCCTCAATATGGGCACCCGTGCCAGCGACCGGCTCTACCTCAACACCGAGGATTCGGCAGAAAGCGTCATCCTCAGCGGCTTGGCCAATGGTGTGGTCGATGTCGAGTTCCTGGGCTTTCACAAGCGCTTCAGTGGCGTCACCCAGGTGGTCGTCGACATGGGCGCTGGCAATGACACGCTCGATGCCTCGCGCCTGCTCAATGCCGTGACGCTGGATGTGCGGGGTGGCGATGGCAGTGACACGGTCAAGATGGGCAAGGGCGGCGGGCAGGTGGTTGACCTGCTGGGCGATAACAACCTGAGTGCCTTTGCCGACAGCGATGCCGGCGTGACCTTTGTCACCGGCCTGGGCAATGACAAGCTGTTTGGCGGCCGTGGCAATGACGTGCTGTTTGCCGGCGCCGGCAACAACCAGCTGACGGGCGGTGCCGGTGGCGATACCCTGTACGCGGTGATGGGTCAGAACCGACTGGTCGGCGGCGAAGGTGCGGACCGCTATGTCTTTGTCGGCGAACTGGGCAACAACAGCTTGAGTGAGGCCGGCACCGAGGCCACCGATCTGGACTTTTCGGGTCTGATCCCCGACGCGATCATGCGCATCATTGGCCCGGCGGCTGGTGCGCCGGCGGTATCGATTCCGGCGCAGTTCAATGTGCTGCGGGACGGCAAGTCGCGCATCGTGTTCACCGGCACGCCTTTTGCGGGCAACGCCGCCGACCCGATGACGGTGACACTGGCTTCCCGCGACGGGGTGTTTGAAGCGGTCTCAGACGATGGCGTGATCGTCTCCGGCCAGGACAGCGCGCGCACCTTCACCGGCTCGTTGGCCGATCTGAACCGATTCTTCACCAACGCCGACAAGATTCTCTACACCCATGTGGCGCAGGAGGACCAGCGCCGCCTGACGGTGACCGTGATGCAAAACGGTCTGCTCCATCAGGCCAGCGCCGAGCTCAACGCGGTGCAGGCCTTCACGCCTGAAGGCGGCGTCAACCAGGCCTGGGCCGATTTGTCGGTGCAGGGCCAAGTGATGGTGGCGGTTTCGCCGGCCGGCAAAGGCCAGATGGGCATCTACGTCTCGCGCGACGGCGGCCTGAGCTGGGACAGCGCCCAAAGCCTGGACCCAGGCGGTGTAGTGGCGTCCTCCTCGGCTTCCGAGGGACTGGTCGCCTCGACCCAGGGCACCCTCAACCTGTTTGACGGCAGCAGTGCCACGCGCTATGTCAACACCAGCATCGAGAACCCGGGGCGCATCCTCGCGCTGGCGAGCCCCGCGGTGCTGACCGGGCTCAAGTTCACCACCAGCGCCGATGCGCCCGAGCGTGACCCGACCCGCTACGCCTTGTTTGGCGCCAATGAGCTGCTGTCCTGGGGTGAGGGTGGCTGGAGCCTGATGGCCCAGGGGGCGACCAACCTGCCCGAGGCGCGCAACGCCAGCAGCGACGTGAGCTTTGCCAACACCCGCAGCTTCAAGTACTACCAGCTGGTTTACACCGAGCTGCGGCCGGTCATGGTGTCGGCCACCGCGTCGCCCGGTGCGGTCGTCGGTGGCGGTGAGGGTGTGGAAAAAGCCATTGACGGCAGCACTGGCAGCAAGCACCTCAACCGCAACAAGGTCGATGCGGGCATGGTGATCACGCTCTCGCATGAGGCGGTGATCGGCTCCTTGAGCCTGACCACCGGCAACGACGGGCCCGATCGCGACCCGATGCGCTATGTGTTGCTGGGCTCCAACGAAGAGCTGGCCTGGGCCGATGCCAGCTGGACGCAGATTGCCACTGGTCAGACCGGTCTGAGCACTGTGCGCCGCGCCACCAACACGGTGAGTTTTGACAACAGCCAGAGCTTCAAGCACTACAAGCTGGTGCTGACGGATCTGCGCAATGCAACAACGGCCTTTGGCATGCAGGTCACCGAGGTCAAACTGGGTGGTGCCCTGAACAGCAATGCCAAGGCGGCCAGTGCACCGCGCGTGAGCGAGCTCCAGTTGGTGTCGGCCGCCAGTGGCGACAACAAGTTCATGGACATCCAGACCGCCACCCCGGGCCTGCTGTTTAATTTGCAAGGCGCTGATGTGCTGCGCGGACTGAACTTCACCTCGGGCAAGGATTCGCCGCAAAGCGACCCGACCCGGTATGCACTGTTTGGCGCCAACGAAGACCTCGCCTGGGACAACACGGGCTGGAGTGCGCTTGCATCGGGCGCCACCGGCCTGACCGAAGCGCGTTTGAGCACCAGCCATGTTGGATTTGCCAACAGCGCCAGCTACCGATACTACAAGTTGGTCTACACCGAGCAGCGCGCCACCATGGTCTCGGCCACCGCCTCGCCAGGTGCGATCACGCCCAATGGTGAAGGCGTGGACAGGGCCATCGACGGACGCAACGACAGCAAGTACCTCAACCGCAACAAGGTCGATGCAGGCTTGCTGGTCACCCTGTCAGGTTCGGCGGTGGTCGACTCCCTGACGCTGACCACAGGCAACGACGGCGCTGACCGTGATCCGATGCGCTATGAGTTGCTGGGCTCGAACTTTGATCTGACCTGGGTCGATACCGGTTGGACGCAGATTGCCACCGGCCAGACTGGCCTGAGCACCGCACGGCGGGCCGCCAACACCGTGACCTTTGCCAATACACAAAGTTTCAAGCACTACAAGCTGATGCTGGTCGATTTGCGCAATGCGGCCACGGCCTTTGGCATGCAGGTCAGCGAAGTTCGCCTTGGCAATGCCCTGAGCAGCAACGCTGCGACCAGCAGCACGGTTCAGCTGGCTGAGCTGGGGCTGGTGACGGCTTCATCGGACATGGCCTCCCCGGGCGCGGTGCCCTTTGGCAGCGGCGCAGCGGCGGCCCTCGATGGCGACCGGGGCACCAAGTATGTCAACGCGGCCAAGGCCGGCAGCGGCTTGCTCACCGCCTTGCCGGTGGCGCGGGTTGTCAACCGCATCGACTTCACCAGCGCCAACAATGAATCGGGCAGCGACCCCATGCGCTTCGTGCTGCTGGGCTCGAACACGCCGCTGGCCTGGGACAGTAGTGCCTGGACGCAGGTGGCCAGCGCGGCCACCGGCTTGAGCACCACCCGCGGTGCGACCAGCTCTGTGAGCTTGGCCAACAGCCAGAGCTTTCAGTACTACAAGCTGGTGTTCACCGAGCTGCGTTCGGCCGATGCCGATGAGATGCAGATCGCCGGCGTCTACCTTGACGGCATGCTGCCGGCGGGGCAGGGCTTTGACCATGTCTCGGTCTCGCCCAACGGCCAGCAGATGGCCGCTCTGTCCAATGCGGGCATGGTGGCGATTTCGCGCGATGGCGGTGTCAACTGGACCTTGGTTCGTGCGCCGGCGGATGACTACACCGATGTGCTCATCACCAACGAAGGGCGGGTGTTGCTGGCCGATCGTGCGGGCAGTGAGCGCTACAGTTATTCAGGCTTGTTTGGCATCACCTTGTGGGACGATCGCGACACCCCGGGCGCCTTGCGCGAATTGGCCCCCGATGGGCGCAGCTGGACCACCTTGAACTTGCCCAGCCGGAACTGGCAGGACCTCAACGCCGCAGGCGATGGCAAGAGCTTGCTGGGCGTGACCAGCCGTGCGTCCAATGGCGCGAGCGCCGGCGCGATCTACCAGGGCCTGCTGGGCACCCTGATCGACAGCGTGACCGCTTCGTCGGGCAATGTGCCCTCTGGCGAGGGCGCCTCTGATGTGGTGGATGGCAACAGCGCCAGCAAACACGTCAACCGCGACAAGGCGGGCAGTGGCCTGGTCTTCACGCTCTCGCAGCCCGATGTGGTCACCAGCCTGCAATTCACCAGCGCCAATGATGCGAGCGAGCGCGATCCGATGACCTTCACCATCTTCGGCTCCAATGGTGCGGCAGACTGGTCGAGCACGGGCTGGACGCAGGTCGGGCAGGGCAGCACCGGCCTGGGTACCGCCCGCCGGGTTGAGGCTGCGGCCGTGGGCTTTGCCAACACCACCGCCTACAAGCACTACAAAGTGGTGATGACGAGCTTGCGCAACAACACATCGGCCAGCGCGATGCAGGTGGCCGAGATCAAGCTCGCCAGCAATGGCAGCACGATTGCCGCCGGCCTGGGCCAAAACGGCATCACCTGGACCGATGTCACGCGCGGCGCTCTCAACAATGGCGACTGGCTGTCGGTGAACGCCGATGCCAGCGGCAAGCACTGGGTTGCTTCGACCAATAGCGGGCAGATCTTCTATGCCGACACCAACGCTGCCAACTGGAAATGGACCCAGGTGGGCACGCTGGGGCAGGGCACGCGGGTGGCCATCAGCGCCGATGGCACTGCGCTGGTGGCCACCGCTTCCGGCAAGAACGGCGGCGTTTGGATGTCGAAAGATCTGGGCGCCAGCTGGGTTCAGGCGGCAGGCCGCGGTGAGATGGGCGTGCGCAAGGGCAGCGACTGGGTCGGCGCCACCATTGATGGCGCGACCGGCATGGTGACCGCCTTGGCCGAGAACCAAGCCATCTTGCGCTTTGACGCACCCTCGGCATCGGCGGCGCTCAATCTGCGCCTGCCCGATGCGTTGATGGTGGCCAGCGATGAGGCGACGCCGCTGACCTTCGCGGCTGGCTCGCTCTACGACGCCGATCTGCTCAAAACCCCGGTCGCTGGCGATAACACGCCGGTGGTGTCGGTGCAGTTCGATGTGACCCAGGGCGCCTTTGGTGTCTCGGGTGCAGATGCCACGCGCTGGGGCGTGAGCTTCAGTGCCACCGCTTCGGGCGTCAAGCTCAGCGGCACGGTGGGCAAGCTCTCCAGCTTTCTGGCCGAGGTGGGTAATTTGCAGTTCATGCCCGGCCAAAAAGGCATCGCCGGCCCGATGGTGGTCACGCTCAGTGATGGCGTGAACACGGTGGTGCGCGAAGTGCCGCTGGTGGTGCAAAAGCCGGTGGCGCTGAAGGCCTCCTACAACGCGGGCAATTTTGAGATTTTGGCCACCGGTGGCAATGCGCTGCGCCTGAGCCGCAGCCCGCTTGACGAGGTGCGACTGGGCCTCTTGGCCGACGAGTTGACGGTGGTGCGTCTGTCCGATGCGCCGCTGGTGGTGCGCGCCTCCGAAGGCGCCGACCAGACCACCATGGATCTGGGCAATACCCTGGCAGCTGACGGCCTGCCGCGCACGCTCAGGCTCGAGGATGTGGACAGCGGCCCCAGCGAAATGCAGGACGACACCCTGGGCCTGCGCTTCAAGCCGGTGGCCTCTTCGACCACCAAAAATGTGGTGACGCTGGCCAACGGCAAGTTGGTCTCGGGCGTCGAAAACATTGAGTGGGATCAGACCCTGGGCACATTGCGCCTGAGCGGCGACTCTATCGTGATCAAGGCCCAAGGCGATGGCCCGATTGATCTGGGCAATACCCGCTTGGTGATCGATGCGCAAACCCTGGTCATCGATGGTGATTTGCGGGTCAAAGACACCAGCCGCATTGCGCTCAACATCACCGAAAAAATCACCCTCACGGGGATCAAGCTCTACGGCGTCAATGGGGCGGCGGACACCAACTTGGCGGTGGCCACGGTGCTGTCCAAAGACGCCAAAGGCGCGGTGCAAGCGCAGGTGGTGCAGTCGGTCAAATTGGCCATTCCCGAGGGCGGTGGGGCGGTGGATTTGTCCGCTTACGTCACCGAAGGGGCTGGCTTGCAGATCACGCCACCTGAAGGTGTGGCCATTTCTTTGGGCGGCAAGGGCGGCGGTTTGGCGCTAGACCCCAGCAAGATCAAAGGCGATACGACCTTGGTGATTGGTTCATCCGGTGGATCCAACCCGGTGGCCATGGGCGGTGGTGATTCGGAATTGGTCCTGCCTGTGGCCTTGACCATCCAGTCCTCTGGGGTGGGCGGCAAGGTGGAAGTGGCGGGCTCGGTCAAAGGTAAAAAGCTGACCATTTTTGGCCCGGGCAACACCACGGTGTTTGCCAATGGCACGGTGCTGGCCATGTCCCAAGGCACCGTGATCGATGACGCGATTCGATTTGACGGAAATGTGGTGATGAGCATGGGCGATGCGGCCACGAAACAAGCCGGTGATTTGCGTGTCACCGGGCGTGTCAATGGCAGCACCGGTAGCGCCGATGTGTTGAATTTGTCGGCTTATCAGGGCAGCATCAGCATCGATGGCCGGGTGGGCGCGGGCATCGGGGCCACGGCCCAAAGCATCGCCATCACCCAGGCCGGGCGTAATTTTGGTGCCGATACCAGCCAGGCCGTGGCCAATGCCGATGGCAGCTTCACTTACCAAGGTGTGATCTTGACCGGCGGCAGCGGCAGCGGGGCCACGGCTGACATCCGTGTCAAAGACGGCGTTGTGGTGGGCGTGAGCCTGGTCTCGGTGGGTGGCGGCTTCAAGGTCGGCGACACCTTGAGCGCGGCGCGCGCCCAGTTGGGTGACTTGGCGGCGCGAACGGCTGCTGAGCGTGATGGCTGGGCCTTGCGTTTGCAAGTTCGTGAATTGGCCAATATCGAAGGCTTGGTGGTCAGCAATGCGATGAACGTCACCTTTGGCGAGCGGGTTTATGTGGATGGCGACATCACCATCCAGGCCAGTGGCAAGGTGGTGTTCTCAGATACCGTGGTGCTGCGCAATGGGGGTCAGCTGATCATCCAAGGGGCCCAGGAAGTGGTCTTTTACAAAGGCGTCGAGTTTGCCGCCAATGCCCAAGGTCAAGCCGGTGCGCTCCGTGTCACCGCCAGCAATGGGTCGGTGAGTTTCTTGTCGGGCATGTTCGCCGGGCAAAACGACGCCATGAGCTGGGCGGGTATTTCCCGTTTGGATTTGCAATCGCCACAACTGTCCACACAACTGGGCAGCTTGTCGGTGGCGGGGGTGAATGTGGTGCTCAGTGAGGCGCCCGGGTTTGCCAACTTGAACCTGAACCTGGACGCCTTGAACCTGGATACCCAAAGACTGACCATGCCGGCCAGCAGTGGTGTCAAGGTGAACATGAACCTGGGTTTGTTGGACATGGACGCAGCCCAGGGCATTGGTGCGCAAAACGCCTTTTTGAAGGTCAACGCCCAGCAAATCGTGGCCCAAACTGACACGGGCAGCATCTTTATGGAAATCACCGGCAGCAAGGCGGTGGCGCTGGACGCCAAGACGCTGACCCAAGGCGATATCAATATTCGATTGACGGCGGCGGATACCTTGAGCGCACAAGTGCTCGCCCAGGGCAAGATCGATGTGGCGGGCTCGGGGTCTTTGACGCTGACACCGGGCTCGCGCCTGGAGTCCAAGGGAGGCAGCATCCAGGTCACATCCGTGGGCGACTTGGTGGCCTCTGGCACCACGCTGATAGCGGATGTGGCGCTGCTCAAGGCGGGTCAAGCCATCAACGCGGTGGACTCGGCGTCCGCGCCAGCGGTGTCCATCAGTGGGGATTTGCGGCTGGAGGCAGTGAGTGGCATTGGTGACTTTGGTTACGGCCGTTTCCTGATCAACAACCTCAACAGCACAGCGTCGGTCAGCGCGTACAACGAAAAGAGCGGTGACGTGGTACTGGCCGGTGCGAATGGCTTGACCCTTTCCGCCGCAGGCGTCAAATCCGACGCCCCAGGAGACGCTTGGGTGGGCTTGCTCACAGGGACTGGCAGCATCACAGAGCTGGGCCAAGTGGTGGCGCGAAGCAACAACGTGGTTCGATTGACAGGCAGCACCTGGATGGCCCGGCCATCGTCTGGCTCGACAACAAACCCACCCACAGATACAAGCACAGGCCCGACCACAGGTCCAACAACAAACCCACCCACAGATACAAGCACAGGTCCGGCCACTGGACTCACACTCAACCCACCCACAGATACAACCACTGGTCCGAGCACTGGTCCGAGCACAGATACAAGCACAGGTCCGAGCACTGGTGCATCAGCCCTGACGAAAATATCCGTTGACGCCCAAAAGGTGGGCGATGCCATCCGCACAGGTGTGCGCTTGGGAGTCTCGGAAGGCTTGGATACGTTCAACCGACTGATGGAAAGATCGTTCAGCTTGAATGCGCTGTCGGAAAGTGGTTCAGCCAGGGTGCTTACCCAAGGGCCCGTGATGAGCAAGGCCGTGCAAACTACGCTGAGCAGTTATTCGCCCGCGGCCATGCCTGTTTTTGGTTTGGGCGTGACCAGCAGCCCTCAATCCACCGCCCAATTGCTGGACATGGCCATGGCCGTGGTGCAGCAAACCCCATCTGCTGTGGCAAGGGACACAGAGACCTTGGGCAATTGGGTCAGTCGCACTGCGCCAGCGATCAATCCGGCTGAGGCATCGACCGCACCGGAGGCCTCCCCTGATGGCCAGAAGACGCCACCTGGGGCGTTAGAGTCACGCCCAGAACCCAGCGTGCCAACGCCGAACAACGACGGTGGCTTATCAGCGCCCATCGACCCATCACCGCCCACGCTACCCGCACCCAGCTCAGGCGTTCAATGGCTGTTGCCCGCCGATGATGTGGCGGTTTGGACCGAGGGCTTGTCGCAGCCAAGTGACTTCAACAGATCCAACCTCAGCCCGTCGGGACTGATGGGCGCTGTGGCCAAGTTGGGCCAATGGTTGGGTTGGGGCAGCGCTGAAGGGCAAGAGCCCTCAGACCGTGGCTAAACCCTTCACCAATTGCCATCCTGACCCATCCCAGTTTGCCCAGGGTCAGGGTGAGCTTGCTTGGGTTGACTCATGGCCATGGTGACAGGGACAGGCATGTGGTGAATTCGTTCACAATGGCCCGCATGAACCGAACCCCCGCCTTTTTGCTGAATTTCGCCCATGCGCTGGACCATTTGTTCTTGCTGATTTTTGCCACTGCCGTGGCCGCCATTGCCGCTGACTTTGGCGTGGCGCGGTGGGAAGACTTGATGCCCTACACCACCGGGGCTTTTGTGATGTTTGGTTTGGCCTCGGTGCCGGCCGGACGCTGGGGTGACTTGTGGGGGCGGCGGCGCATGATGTTGATTTTTTTCCATGGCATTGGCTTGAGCGCCATCGGCGTATCGCTGACCCAAACCCCATGGCAAATGGGTTTGGCTTTGACGGTGTTGGGTGCGTTTTCTGCCATCTACCACCCAGTGGGCATACCCTTGTTGGTGCAAAACTCGCCCACGCCCGGGCGCACCATTGGCATCAATGGTTTGGCCGGTAATTTGGGCATTGCCTTGGCCGCTTTGTCCACGGGTTTGTTGGTCAAGTACTTTGGTTGGCGCATGGCTTTTGTGGTGCCGGGGGTGGTGTCCATCGCTTGCGGTTTATGGTTTGCCCGTTGTGCCCCGCCAGAGCACGCGGCCCCAGCGCGCAAAGCCGCCACCCAGGTGCATTTGCCCCGTAACTTGGCCATTCGCACCTTTGTGGTGATGGTGGCCAGCGCCACCACCGGCAGCCTGTTGTTCAACTTCACCACCAATGGCAATGGCCAATTGATGGTCGAGCGGCTGGACGGCTTGGTCGCCGACCCTGCCCAGCTGGGGTTTTTGCTGGCAGGTATTTATGCCGTGGCCTCGCTGGCGCAATTGGTGGTGGGCCGCTTGCTGGACAAAGTGGCGGTCAAGCCCTTGTTTCTGGGTATTTTGGTCATGCAAATCGGGGTGTTTTACTGGGCCGCCCACACCACCGGCTGGCTGTGGTACGCGGCGGCCATTGTGTACATGGTGTCGGTGTTTGCGTCCATCCCGTTCAACGAAACCATGGTGGTGCGTTACATCGACAACTCGATGCGCTCGCGCGTGAGCGGGGTGCGCATTGCCGTCTCGTTTGGCATCAGCTCGTTGGCGGTGTATTTGTTGGGGCCCTTCATCAAGGCGTCGGGCTTCACCAGCTTGATGCTGACCATGTCGGCCATTGCCTGTGTCAGCGCCTTGATTGTGTTGTGGTTGCCCAGCCAGGCCCAGCTCCAAGCGGGCTCGGCCAACGCGGTGCCTTGACTGCGCGGGCCAACCCGTGGATTTGCGGGATCAACTGCTTTGAAATTGCAGGGCCGCCAGGCTGGCATACAGGCCAGCTTGGGCGATCAATTGGGCGTGGGTGCCTTGCTCGATCAATCGGCCGCGATCCAGCACCCAAATCACATCGGCCTTTTGCACCGTGGCCAAGCGGTGGGCGATGACCAAGGTGGTGCGGTTGTGCATCGCGCGCTCGAGCGCGGCTTGCACCATGCGCTCGCTTTGCGCGTCCAAGGCACTGGTGGCCTCATCGAGCAACAACAGTGGCGGGTTTTTCAAGATGGCCCGTGCAATCGCCAAGCGCTGGCGCTGCCCGCCCGATAGGCGCACCCCGCGTTCGCCCAAAAAGCTGTCGTAGCCCTGGGGCAGCTCCAATAAAAATTCATGGGCATAGGCCGCTTGGGCGGCGGCAATGACCTCGGCGTCGCTGGCCTCGGGCCGACCGTAGCGGATGTTGTCCCAAGCCGTGCCCGAAAAAATCACCGGCTCTTGCGGCACGATGCCAATGCGCGCACGCAAGTCGTGCAAGGCCATGCGGTGGATGGGCACGCCATCGATCTCGATCTGGCCGTGCTGCGGGTCGTGAAAGCGCATCAATAAATCAAACAAGGTGGTTTTGCCCGCGCCACTGGGGCCGACCACCGCCACGGTTTGGCCGGCGCTGACCTGGGCGCTGAGTTGGTCCAGCGCCGGGGTCAGGGGCCGTGAGGCGTAGTGAAAGCCCACACCTTGCAAGGCCAGTGTCGAGCCGGCTTGCGGCCAAGGCGCTTGCAGGGGGTGATCAGGCGATACCACCGTTGATTGGCTGTGCAGCAATTCCATCAAGCGCTCAGTAGCACCTGCAGCGCGCAGCAAGTCGCCGTAGACCTCGCCGAGCACCGCAAATGCACTGGCGAGCAAAATCACATACACAATGATTTGACCCAACTCACCCGCGCTCAGGCTGCCCGCATACACTGCCAAAGTGCCTTGGTACAACCCCCACAGCAGGGCTGCGCTGCTGGCCAAAATGATGAAGCCCACCA